>JAATGW010000251.1 GCA_015654495.1 Chitinophagales bacterium | reverse complement strand
GTTCAGACGACTCTGCTGTAGCTGATAATTTTGATTCCCCACCGTTAGATACTTATTTTTTATTTTCAGGGAATCCTCTTATTTTGATGTTTCATATTCGATTTCCAATTGTTGAAACTGCTGGATTTTGGCAGCATTAAGTAAGGAATCACCTATCTTTTTTTGTTCGAGCAGATGCGTTAATGCAGTTTTGTAATTACCCTGGATAGAATCAAGCTGATACCATACCATAAGATCACGAAGTTTCCTGACCGGATCGCCCAATTTCTCGTTCAGTATTTTATTCTTCTCCAGGTAATGCCTTGCTTCCGGATATTGCCTGATGCCTATATAATACCTGGCTATGATCCGATAAGCGTTATTGCATACATAAGGTTCGAGTGATCCACTCTTATCCAGTTTTAAAAGCACATCACAGTAGGGTTTTGCCTGGCTGAATTGTCCCAGAGAAACATAGGTGTTCATATAAGCCATTGGCATCATGTGGTCGGTGGCATCTGTTGTCTTCAGGTATTTTTCAGGTATGGATTTTAAAAATTCAAGTGCTTCAGCTGATTTGTTTATCCGGCTATACATCAAAGTAATATTGAGTGCCAGTTGAAGGGTTGCTGCAACGTCGTTATTCCGTTGAGCCGTTTCCATTGAGCGTTTAAAATAACTGATCGCCATTTCGTAGTTCTGCATTACGCCGTAAATCTGACCAATAGTATTATTGATATGGCAAAGTTGTATAGATGTATCTCCCACTTCTTCAGCAGTGCGCAAGGCTTCCAGTTCGTAAAATAAAGCCTGTTTGTAATTGCTTTGCTCTTTATAGAGTTCTCCCATTATCGAATAAACACCCTGCAGTTGTTTATAGTTGATAGACTGATAAGCCTCCAGGGATTGCTTAATAGTTGCCAGCGCTTTATTAATATCATAATTGAGCTCCCAGGAATAGATATCTGCCAGCATTCTAAGACTATATGCTTTCCATTCTATGTGACCTGATAACCCGAAGGCAGCCGCCGCCTGCTCTACAAGAACAATCTTTATTTTAAGTTGCCCGGTGTCTTCATGATTGTAGTATTCCGCCAACTCATAACAGGCCCGTCCTGTATAAAATTTATTCTTCCCGTTTTTCAGATCCTGCACTGCTTTTTCCGCTATTTCTTTTGCCTGCTGGCGTTGCCCCCTTTCTCTGAGAACACAGGATTCCATTAAAGCTGAATATGCGAGCGCTTCATCGGAGTTCATATCCCGGGCCATCTTCTTTGCTTCCATGATAAATCCGGCTGCACTATCCAGATCAGCTTTGTTTTCGCCAGGTTTGAAAATATGAAAGTCCGCAAGCAGCAATAGCGAATTGAGGCGATCAGCCTGGGGCTTCTTTTCTGTCATTGAGGCAATCAGTGAATCGGCTTCCTTTCTTGAGGGATGTTGACTATAGGAGCACAGCACCAGGAGCATGAAAATTATTAAAGTGCTGATTTTTTTCATTGTCATAAAAAGTTTCAGTTGATGCAAACATTCATCAAACGTATACTTCCTTTTCTTCTATAGCTTTTAACGTGTAGCTATTTCTGTTTAATGTATTCAGATGGAATACAATACTGATCCGGGTTCCCATGCTATTTTCGATCTTCAACCGGGCTTTAATGTCTTTGCTCAGTCCTCTTATCAACTGCAGACCCAATGAATCAGAAACACTGTTGATTAAAGAACTGTCGATCCCGATTCCATTATCTGCAATGATTAATGTTATCTGATAATCATTCCGGTTCATTTTTATTTTAATTTTTTCCATTCTGTTTCAGGGGAAAGCATATTTGATGGAATTGGTAACAGCTTCATTAATGATCAGGGCAACGGGCACAGCTTGTGAAATATCCAGCTGCACAGGATCGATGTCGACTTCAAAATGAATACGAAGATTATTTCCAAAACTATCATCCAGGTACTGGATAAATTCAGGGAGGTACACGGACATGTCGATCGATTTGATATCTTCTGACTGATAGATTTTCTGGTGTATCAGTGACATCGTATAAATTCTTTGCTGGCTCACTTCATTGGCCTGCCTTGCATCGCTTTCGAGGTAAGCTGCCTGGGATTCCAGCAAACAGATCACTGTATGCAGGTTGTTTTTAACCCGGTGATGTACTTCTTTTAAAAGCCATTCTTTTTCAGTCACCAGTTGTTCAAGCGCTTCGTTCTTTTGGGTGATAGCCTGGTTCTTCTGGCTGATGACTTTATTTGTTTCTGCTATCAGCGCTGCGCTTTTTTGTTTTTGCCGGTACTGCTTATACAGAAGACCACCTGAAGCAAGCAGGATTACCAATCAAGCAATCGTAATATTTCTGATAAGATGGGCCTGTTCCAGATTGGACTGACGCAATAAATCATTCTGTTTTAATGCTTCAATCTGCTGATCCCTTGTTTTGATATCTGATTCTTTTTTTTCAGTTTCATATTTCACCAGGAGACTTTGCAGCTGATTACTTTTTTTCGCACTGAAAATTGAATCTTTCAATGCGCTGTATTTTTCATAATGTTGAATGGCGGCGATATAGTTTCCCGAGGCGGAATCTATTTTGAATTTCAGCCACCATATTTTCTGCATCAGGTGCGAGGTATAGAAATGGTTGCCTGTAAATGAATTGGTTTGCAATGCCCGGTCAGCATATTTTCCTGCAATATTGTATTTGTGCTGACCTTCATAAAATCTGGCAATTTTATAATAGGCCTCCGTACCTGAGATGCTCGTAGAGAGAGGCATGATTTCCCTGGATTTACTTTTTTGTGCTAAATCATCCAGTTCTATCATTTGCAGGTAATACTTTTCTGCCAGTACCGGGTTCTTCAACGCTGCATAAACATCTCCCTTCATTGCTGCAAGGCTTTCCTTGTCAAGCGGCCTCATAGCCGGCGTTTTTTTCTCGGTATTGCCGATAAATAGAAGTGCTTTTTGCGGCTGATTTAATTGAATGTACTGGTCAACTACCTTGCTGCAATGAAAATAGCTCCACCTATTATGCGGATTCTCTACAGCCAGTAAATATTGCAGGCTCTTCTCTGTCTGGCTATCGTCGCCATAGATCATTCCCAGGAGCGAATAAATATTTCCTTTATATGCTATTTCTAAAGACTTCATGTCTTTTTCTGCTTCCAGCGCCCAGTGGAGAGCATCGTCGAGATTGCCAGTAGCATGACTTATCCGTGCCAGAGACATATAATCCTGAAAGAGTTTTTTTATACGGGCGGTTTTGCGCAGCTGAATTGCGTGTAAAAATTGAGAATTTGCAGTATCAAAATGGGCATGATACATATTGACGCTTGCAATATCCTCCAGCGTGGACACTTCGTTAGCGGTATCTTTTAATTCGTGGTAGATTTTTAATGCATTCCCATGGGCCCATAATTCATCCTTCAGGGTACTATCTGTATCAGGCATATATATTCCTAACTCCGACCAGATATGCGCTTCTGCCGGACGGTTACCAGCCCTTTGAAAATCCCCGATGATTTCCAAAAAACTATTCTTTGCCTTGCTGAACTGGTCCGTTGAAAAATAATATTTACCCAGCGCTATCAGGCTTTCATGCTTCCACTTTTCGTTTCCTATCGATTTGGCAATATCCCGTGCGTCGCTGAAGTAAAGGAAAGCGCTATCCAGGTTACTCTTTTCCTGGGCCGGCAAAAAAAGATAACGCTCTCCAATCACTAAAAGAAAACGAGCCTGCTGGTCTTTTGGCACATCGGGTAAAAGACTGATCGCCTTATTGATTTGACCATTGTGCAGGTAATTCTTGCATAAAACAAAACATGCTTCATTATAGCCGGCATCAAAATGAAGCGACTGGCTTAATTTCCGGGCTTTTTCGGCATAGTCTGCAATGCTATCTTTATTGCGTTTATCATACCAATGATAACCGCATAATGAAATCAGCAACTTAACCTTACTTGTATCTTCTTTTGCAGCACTAAGCTCATTGAATAATTCGGCCGGCTTCTTATTGGTTCGGTAAACTAACAAGTCCGAATTTGTCAGCTCCTGTGCAGTCCCGGTGAAACAGGCTGGGACGACCGCCATCAACAATAACAGGATTCTGCTCATTTGGTATTGCTTTATTCAGAAACCTTCAATGTTCTTAGCTGTTAAAACGCTAAAACATTGCCGGCAATCCGATGAGATTTGCAGACGTACGAACTAAATATAATGACCGGATATCTTCTCAGATAAGTCAGGCCCGAAAGATGGGGACAGGAAAAGGAATTCCAAATAAGTTATGTGGACAGCAGATATTAAATATACATATGATTGAATAAAATTTCAGATTATCAATCAAAAATATTTTTCGGCTGAAGTGATTCCATTATTCTCAAAGCCGATATTAGCTAACAAATCAGGGCTTCTGTCCCAAAAACAGACGCGAGGGTTACAGCCCTTATAATATCCCGGTGGCGATATGATCAACCGCCCCTGAATATTACCGCAACTAGGGCCGCGGATAATATAATTCTCCGGATTCATCATTTTAATTCAACCCGGGATTTCATATATTTATCTAAGAAAAAATTTATTTATTTTTTGGGATCTAAATGTTTTTTCAGGATTTGCCTGTACTTTTCATCAGGAATTAAACTGTTTACTAATGCAGGCCAGAAGGGCGGTCCGGAGGAAAAGCAGGTTCGTTTTCCAGGTGAAATTTACCAGACTGAATAGTTTTTTAATTTTTGCTTTTCCCTTTGTCCGGCAAAATATTGCCTGATCCACCGGCTCAACTTTAGTATAATCAAGGCCATACCCACCTACGCCAGTTTTGAATTCCGAAATGATACAGGAACAATAATCATCGTTGGTTTTAAGCCTGATTCGTTAATGAAAAGAAATAGCAGCTATTTGATCATGATGTAAGAAGAGGAGGTTTTTTTCATGAAGACAAAAATTCTAATCGTAGAAGATCAGTTTATTGAAGCGAATAATTTGCGGATTATCCTTAAACAAAAAGGATACCTCGTAACCGGCATTGCTGCTTCAGTGCCCGAAGCAATCAAACTTATAGACCAGGAAGTTCCGGACCTGGTGATGCTGGATATTTATCTCGAAGGCAATCTTACAGGTATTGATCTTGCAGGTGTATTACACCGAAGGAATATCGCATTTGTATACCTCTCTGCCAATTCAGATAAGAAAACCCTCGATGCGGCAAAATCCACGAGGCCTTATGGCTTCCTGGTAAAACCTTTCCGGCAGAAAGATGTATTGGTTATGTTGGATATTGCCTGGTTTCTCCATAGTGAAGCCAGCAACAGGAAAAAGGATCCCGCGCCTGCTGCTTCAGGCAGGCAGCAGGATAAATCTCCTATCAACATGATTGGAGAAAGTGCGGCGATGCATGATGTACTGGAGGGCATCAGGGTGGTTGCGCCCTCTGATACCTCCGTTCTGATTCTGGGAGAAAGCGGTACAGGAAAAGAATTGATCGCTCAGAGCATACACCAGATTTCTCCCAGGAAAAATAAGCCACTGATAGTAGTGAACTGCGGTGCGCTTCCGGCTAACCTGATAGAGTCGGAACTGTTCGGTCATGAAAAAGGTTCCTTTACCGGTGCTACAGATAAAAGAATCGGAAAGTTTGAACAGGCAGACGGAGGTACTATTTTCCTTGATGAGATCGGCGAATTACCCCTGGATCTGCAGGTAAAATTTCTGCGTGTACTTCAGGAAAAAGAAATAGAATCCATAGGAGGAAAAAAGAGACAAATAAATGTCCGGCTGATCGCCGCTACTAACAGAAATTTAGAAGACGAGATTGCTAACGGACATTTCAGACTTGACCTTTATTACCGGCTAAATGTTTTTCCGATCCTGGTACCACCTCTGCGTGAACGAAAAGAGGATATTCCCTTATTGGCAAATCACTTTATCAACCATTATGCCCGCAAAGAAAATAAGATAGTGACCGGCCTGGCTGATAACGTCATTAAAAGTTTGCTGGAATATTCATGGCCGGGGAATATAAGAGAATTAGAAAACCTGATGGCCCGCACCGCTTTAATGACCAGCGGCGGTATGATCAATTCAATTCAGTTGCCCGCCACAAAAAAAATAAGTCCGGCAGCCGATACCAACGACAACACCTATCTTAAACCAATGGTCGAATATGAACGCGACCATATCTTAGCCGTTTTGGTAAAATGCGACTGGAAAATACATGGTACGGGTGGCGCAGCGGAGATGCTGAAGATTAATGAATCCACCCTGAGATCGAGGATGAAAAAACTCGGCATTGAAAAATATGCCTATCTGAAAGACTCAAATAAATAATTAGCGCATTTCCTGTTAAAATCCGGTGACTTCCGGAAAATCGGACACTTGCAACGCCTATCCATCAACAACAAATTAGCATGCCACATTTACTTCCGTCATTGCGGGAGAATGAATACAGGAAAAATACACAGTCATTCTTCCGGCTTCCTCCGTTCCCCCGGCCTGTATTTCATTTCGGCATTTTTAACTGAATGATATTGGGTTCGGGCCGGAAGTACAAATGCAATTAATCTTTCCTGATAACTGCCATGGCTCACGCACTCCGCTGTAGCTTCCTCAAAGGATAAAGGAGACCTCCCATCAAGTCAAATAGCATCCCTGAAAAGGGGGCGATCCATCAGATATAATGACTCAAACGACAGTTATTGCCTTTTCAACGATAACATTTTATCAACCCCGGCTCACCGGAATAGTTTCGTGTGGAAATGTATCGGTCAGCAGTAACTAAAATCCATTCGGCTAAATGCCGATGAGATAATTTTTTTCAAAAGACTTAAAAGTCTGAAAATGAAAAAGGGAATTTTTTACAGTAAACATGCTTACAGGGTAATTGCAACATTTGCATTTATCATTGGCTTTCTGATTACGGCTAATTCAACTTCCGCACAGACCAATGCGAAAATTAAAAATGTTGTGCTTGTACATGGTGCTTTTGTTGATGGATCCGGCTGGGAAGATGTATACAAGATCCTCAAAAGCAGGGGGTATAATGTTGCAGTAGTACAAAACCCATTGACTTCGCTGGAAGACGATGTGGAAGCAACAACGAGGATAATCGACAAACAGGACGGTCCTGTGGTTTTGGTCGGCCATTCATGGGGCGGTAATGTAATAACGCAGGCCGGATCTTCTCCAAAGGTAGTTAGCCTCGTGTATGTAGCTGCCTGGGTGCAAATTGAAGCGGCAGCAAAATC
>JAATGW010000239.1 GCA_015654495.1 Chitinophagales bacterium | reverse complement strand
TTGAGGCCAGAGCATATGCTGCTGTTCGCGTGTGGCCATACCTGTAGCTATCGAAGTCCAGTCAACATCTGTAAATCCATGAGCAGAAATAAATCCGCGTTCCGGATTAAAATACTCTGCAAAATGATCTTTCATCCAGAACCGTTTGCGGAAATTTTCCTTAATCAGGTCGGCAAGCTTCGTATATTTTGTAACAGCAGCACTATTCCCGGCAATTTTATTTAACGCTGCCAGCCTGTAAAATGCATCAGCCGCATGCCCCTGTGATACACCATCATATTCTACCCGCGTAGGTCTTTCCACATAATAACCCGCGCCGCCAACATCACCCTGAGCCGTAACCATGGAAGCAAGATAATCAGCAGTAAGATTGATGGAAGGCAGCTGACTGATCAGCCATTCCTTGTCCTGGGTAAACCGGAAGATGATGTCTGCATTTTGAATATAGGTAGGCCCGGCAAGCGGACGAAGCGGATCTTTCGGAACCCAATGTTTGTACAAGCCGCCGTTGGAATCTACCGGCGACTGAAATCCTTTGGGACCAATCATTTTTCCTGCTTCCACGGGAATGATCGCGATTGGCAGCTCACCTTTTGATTTCTGAAATCCGCGTACATAATTCCAGTTTCCTTTTACCACATCTGTCTGACCCAGCCATAATAAAGCATCACTCATCTGATGTCCGTCAAGTGATGGGTAAGTGTTTCCATAGCCAAATCCAAGTCCATCAGCACAGACTGAAAAGTACCCGAAGAAAATTTTATTATTAACAGCTGCAAGCACATTTTGCGAGCCTGCTTTTTCATATGCATCAACAATGTTTTTGTCAGGCAATACAAGGTTCGAAGTCACCTGTGCGGATGCAATGAACGAAACAAAAGCAGAAAGCATAAAAAAACAATATTTCATCGATACATTGATCATTAGCTTTTGTTTTTTGTTCTGATGAAAATATCGACAAACTTCGGCCCTAGTTCCAGCTCAGTGGCAGAACCAAGTTTCAGATCTATACCCGAAAACAAAGCTTTGAAATCACCCGAACCATTCAATGTTATTTTTACCGCCTTATCTGATGAACTGAAAATGGTTATAAATTCAACCTGCCCTTTATTCTTTAATGTATCAACCCTGATTGCATTTACATCAGAGCAGACTACCTGCAGATTTTTCTGAACACCTGCCTTTGAAAAAATCCGGTCCAGCAATTTCACAAGTCCGGTTGGCTCTTTTAATGTTCCCGTTCCAAGCGAGCCTGAATAATAATGAATATAGCCCTTCCCTACTGCTTTTGACACAGCTACCGCTTTCCCTTTTTCAAAAAATCCTTCGGCCTTTACCTGCTCTCCTGAAATCTCTGCATATCGAAGAGCAGACCAGATTGTGCTACCGTCGAAAAGTTGAACAGGATAAAATTTGCCGCCTGTAACCCCTGTCGACTCAAGCAGCTTCCTGGTTTCAGGATTCAGATTTGCATTATAGGTTTCTGATTTTTCGAGTTGCAAATGCAATGAGGCCGTAGTAAAATCTTCTTTTATACCAAATGCCTCTGACAACCCACCACCGGGCATTCTGCGACTATGCCTTCCCGTGGATCCATTGTATCCGCCGGTATGCGCTTCGGTTAGTAAGGTTCCGCCTTCATTCACCCATTTTATGATTGATTTACATTCTTCGTTAGTCAGGTAATATGCCGAAGGCATGATCAATACCCTGATACCATCGAGTGTTCCGGCTTCAAGCATATCACCGGAAATATAACGATAGCCATAGCTGTTCCAGTAGCAGGTATTCGCATAGCCATAAACGTTTTCAAAAAGTGCTGTAAGATTTCCATACATGCAGTAATGAAAAATTTCATTCTTCCTGCTTTTCCAGATACCAACAGGCGGAGCATCGGGGAAAGATTGCATCAGCATTTCCGTATGCGGCTTAAGCGCTTTCCAGAAATTCCTGATACCGGTTGTTACATCCCTATCGCTTCCATCAGTATTCACCAAACCCCAGGCTGGTGATTCATTCCCAAGAATTTCAGAGCGGTATTGCCAGAATACAATTCCTTTTATACCAAGACCAATCTGAGGAAGTATATCCCTTTGCAAAGCCTGCTGATCGATCCTGCGCTGATGCATGGAAATGCCGCCACCATTGATATGATTTTCTACATTATAGCAGATTTTTCCATAGCCTGCTGAAACCACCTGCGGCGTAAACAACGGGCCGGCATTCATTGTCGCTGCAAAAACATCGCACAATTTCGCCACTTCAAAATCATCAGTGCATGTACTGATTGCGTTGAAGGGATTCATCGTGTTGGGTACTACATGAAGAAATGCAATCTTACGCGGATCAACAGACCTGACTGTTTCCAGACGCCATTTTGCTTCCTGGGTAATGACATAGGAATGAAATTCCCGCCAGTCGATAAAGTCAACAAATGTCGAATGAGTCCGGGGCATTTCAACATATTTCCAATCAGGATAGTTCCTGCCCCATACATAGTTTAAATGCTGCAGGTCTTTGTATTTTTTCTGCAGATATATTCTGAAATCAGTCTCGCAATATTTACAATAACAAACCAGCTTTTCTGTATCAATCGGCGAACGCTGTGGAAAGGATAATTCGGGTTCATTCCACACATCCCACATATCAACAGCGGGATAATTATACAATGCTTTTAACGCTGCTGTTAAAAATTTCTGTCTTTCAGCCCTTGCTCCGGGATGCGAATAACAGGGACCCGGATGACCGCCAATATGCCGGTGACCAACAGCAAATGGTTCAATGATGCGACCATTGTTCATCACCTGTTTTGCGTCAGGGTATTTTTCAAAAAGCCAGTGCGGCGATACATCAAAAAGATTGTTGATCGTAATATTTATCCCGTATTTTCCGGCGATCGTTAATAACTGTTTGAAATCATCAAAATTAAATTCATCCTCGCTTATATGGGACCAGCGCCACTGCATCAGGAATTTTACGTTGTTAAAACCCAGTTCTTTCATCTTCTTAAAATCATCATCCCATAATTCCTTTTCGGGTATGGGTGCACGATAATAAGCAGATCCCCAGAGGAATGGGTAATTCTTTGCAAAGGGACCGGCCTGCGTTTCGTTGCTGCTGAATGCCGGAGTTATCGCCATCCCTGCTGTTGCCATTGCGGTATTTTCAATAAATTCCCTTCTCTTCATAGTCGTTTGGGATGTCGCGGATACATTAAGCTTTCCAGCTTACACGGAACGTTTTTATTTCGAAACCCCTCAAAGCAAAACTTACACTGTTACCGGCCGGCTTCAATTTTTCAATTGGATCTTCGATAAGATTTACCTCTGTAATTTCTTTAACAGGCCTTGTAAATTTCAAACTAACCGCTTCTTTATTTTTCCCGGCAGCCTCATATAAACGTACAATTGTTGTTCCGTCTGCACCGGGTCTTACCGCAGTCAATACAACAGCCGGATCTGAAATTTCCAGCAGGTTCCATTTGGATGCCAGCTTTCCGGAATGTGGTTCTTCTTTCCGGCAAATCAGGGGATTATTAAAACAAAGCCCTGCAAATGCAAGACCGGCATCCTGCCAACCACCATTGTGCGGCAGCACTGCATAATTAAACTCCATTGTTTTATTCAATTGCAAACCCGTGTCAGATGTCATCCAGGGTTCGTAACCACCGAAATAGGGATAGTCATCAATTTTTGCAGAGCGCATCAGGGAAACCATCATGGTGGAATTGCTGGTTATATTTCCAGGCAAACCCCGGTTCAGAACAGCTAATCCCTTTGTTCCGTCACTGAAATCGGCCCAGTTCTGCGCCGGATATTCCATCGAATCCGGACGCTGGATCGCACCAAAAGGAATTTCATGAACTATTTTACCTTCCTGAATACTTGTAGGAAACATAACCTGGTATCTTACAAATTTTTCAGTATTGTAGAGCGTTGTATTGATGTCGATTCGTTTAACACCTGCATACAGTCTAATGCGGGTTGAAAATTTATTTGCAGCACCGAATCCGTGATTAACCGAAAATTCACTGTATACTTTCCCGCGACGTATTGTTCCTTTGGTACCACGATATAATCTCTGATTACTCAAACGTTCCTTATCAGTTGTAGGTGCAGATTGTTTGGCTGTATTCTGAACCATTCCACCTGTGAGGTTATGATACAATTCCCAGAAGTCTCCTCCATCATACTGCCTTGAAACCACATTTGCCGGAGCTTTCAGCACTTCCCATTGCAGGGTCTTATCAAAAACACTTGTTATTGCACCGCTGAAAAGATCAATGGTAATCTTCCAGAATTCATTCTCAATCTGATTTTCCGGCACGGTACCCTGGTTTGCATCGGCGGCTCTTTCTTTTTTACCTTTTAAACGGTAAACTTTGTATCCGAGTGAAGGAATTTGTTTAGCAACAAATATGATGCGGGCGGCCCTTATTGAACCGTCATCATATTTTTCGAGACTCATTATTTCTACAGGGATTTCCGTACCCGTTTCGTCAGAAAGAATAATTGAATTCATTCCTGTTTCAAGAAAAGCGATATCAGCTTCGGTAATATCGTCACGAACCTGGCCAAGACTATTAAAAACAATCACAGCAACGCCGTCACCTGTTGTATTAATCTGGCCTGATATATAGTCAAGATTTTCTTCCAGCAATTCTTTTCCGAGCTGTTCCGCAAATTCATATCCGCGTACGGTGTCAGCATACACATGATCAGTCATTACACCCGACATCAGGTCATGTGCCTGATTAAAGAGTGTGGGTTCCCAGGCTTTCCAGAGAAGATCGCTATCCGTTTTTCGTCCAAGCAATTCATTTATCGCTGAGGTTTTTTCAACTGAAGTCAATATCGTCTCCACATCGCGGAGCTTCTGTTTGAGCTCAATCCTGCTACTGTAAATTCCCTGAAAGACCGGGTTGAGTTCACCACTGTAGGTTTGCCTGTTGGTACGCTTTCTTACAACAGCTTCAAATTCTGTAGGTATGGCAAATTTCAGATCAAATGGCCGGCCGCTGTTTTTATTATAACCGCGAACCAGTTCCGGTAATATTTCCTGTGGATTTTGCACGTCCATGCCGGCGAGGCCTACACGATTCTTTTCACCTTCCATATTAGGTGTAAGTTCATTGAATTCCCTTTCAACAAAAGTTGCAAATTCTTTTTCCGTTTCCGGTACCCGTGAAAGGTTCACATAACTTTGTGCCAGCCAGATAGCATCGATCGTTGTACCATCCAAAGATTTCCAGATAAATTCTGACGGAAAATCTATCCTCGGTACACCGCGTTGAAACCAAACCGAATTAAATCCTGCCAGACGAAGTATCTGCGGCATTTGCGCATTATGACCGAATGTATCCAGAGCCCAACCTGTTTTTACATCAACACCCAGCTCTTTTCTATAGTAATGTTTGCCATATAAAAACTGATGAACCAGGGATTCTCCTGAAGGCATATTTGTGTCGTGCATCGAGTCCATTGCACCAACAATCTGCAGACGTCCCTGTTTTACAAACTCACGGAATTCCAGGGCCTCTGATTCATACCGTTCAAGAAATGGCTTTACATAGTTCACCTGATCAAGAACAAAAGTATACTCCGGATATCTTTTAAGCAGGCTAAGCGCAGTGATAATATGCGGATGCCCCATTTTCAGATAAGCCTCGCGCGTCGCGAACACAGCTCCCTCCCAGTGCGTGTGCGGGATTACAAAAAAAGTACCTTCAGGTGCGAGCGGACCCAATCCTTTTGTTATAGATGAATGAGCATACAGCCCGGTACTTAAAATACCGAGAGTGCTAAGTGCGGAATTATACAGAAATTTCCTTCTGTTGGATGTTAATTTTGAATTCATGCAGCAGCAATTGTTTGGCGTTGATATTGGCTAAATATTAACCAACTTGTATATACATGTTTAAAGTTAGGGGAATATGCTTGTATATACAAGAAAAAAGTTGGAATGTGCGGAAATGTTCTATGGTCTAAGTCAGACGTTGTAGGTCAGGCGTTCTTACGAGGGTTATCAGGTTCTCAGGTTTTTAGGTTATTAAGTTTTTTAATGATTTCATCTGACTTGACCGATTATTATTGTGTTAGAAACAACTGAGTACTATTTCTTGATTTTCGACCTGACAACTTAATAACCTGATAACCTTACAACCATTTTTTATCAGGGTGGAATTATTTAAACGTATTACCTCGTACATATAACTTAT
>JAATGW010000582.1 GCA_015654495.1 Chitinophagales bacterium | reverse complement strand
TGCTTTAATGCTGTTTCCCGCAGCATCCAGTGGTGGTGATACTACCGCAATACCGAATTTACCCGGGCATACTGCCAGTAACCCGCCCCCAACACCGCTCTTCGCAGGAAGGCCTGTACTAAACAACCAGAGACCTGAATTATCATACAAACCTGCAGTAGCCATTACCGGTAGTGTCTCCATTACAGTCTCCTGAGATACCACTGTTTTTTTTGTAACCGGGTTGAACCCTCCGTTGGCCAGGGTTGCTGCCATTTTTGCCAGGTCAAGCGCATTCACATTTATCGCGCATTGCTTTGTGTAGATATCGGTTGATTGCACCGGATCAAAATACATTCTGTTATATGCCAGCAAAAGATGGGCAATGGCCTGGTTCCTCAGATTGTCACCCGCTTCACTCACATATACCGGCCAGTTAATAGGAAGATCTCTTCCTGCAAACTCTGCCATCTTAGCCTGAATGCTTTTCCATTTGGCTGCCGAATCAGCGCCCTTCACGAGGCTTGTTGCAGCAATAGCACCGGGGTTAACCAGCGGATTTATTTCTTTCCCTTTCTGCATCTCCACGGCTACAATTGAATTGAACCGCATACCCGTCGCGTCCACACCGATTTTTTCAGCTACGACTTTAGGTCCCTGCTCTTCCAGGATCTGCGCCATTACGAATATTTTCGACACACTTTGAATTGAAACCATCGAACTGACATCACCCTTAGTATATATCTGGCCATCTGCGGTTACAAGAGCTACACCAAATATGTTCGGATCAACATTTGCCAGCTCCTTAATATAATCCGCATTCTTCCCTTCTTTCAGATTTTTAAACTTGTTATAAGCATCATTCAGCGCAGCTTCAATCTGCGCCTTGCTTAAACCAGTTGCACCTGTCTGCGCAATAACAGCATGCAAAATCAAAACAAGGGAAACCAGGAGCATACAGCAGAACCGCATGTTTGTTTTAGAGAACAGCAGATGTTTCATTTTGGGAAATTTTTATTTGAAGAAAGTGATCGACATAAAACGTCGTGAATATTTTTTTAATACGCTTCTGGCATCCTGTTGTAAATCTAGTGATCATAGCCATCGTCCGCAGAAAACCGGTTCACTTAACAGTTATGCTTTCTTACGTTTAACCGTAAACCTTTCAAAAAAAGAACTGCTGTAATAAATTGAATGCTGATAATGCAAGACCATCTATACTGTGCCAAAAATCTGCGGAAATAAAAAAAGAATTCTAAGAGCAATGCCTGCATTGACCCTGCTTTTGGTTTGCAGCATTAAATATGATTTTGCTTCCTGCCAGGAATTAAAGGATACGCTGTTCTTTAACAATGGTACAGTGATTGTGGGAAAATTGAAAAAAGTGAAAATGGGTGTAGTCACTTTTGATCCTGATGATGCAAATGACATAACAGTACAACTCAGGAAACTAAAATCAATGTCCGCTGTAAAATCAATCTTCAGGATTGAATCAACACAGGATGTGGTGTATTTTGGAAAAGTTTATCCTTCCGGCAACAATGGTTTTGTAAATATTACTGGCAATGGTGATACTACTACGATTTTCATAGAAGATCTGAGTATTGTTTATCCCTTTTATAAATCGATAGCGGAAAGATTTGATGGTAGCGTAGCCTTGGGCTACAGCTATACCCGTTCAAGTAATTTCGGCAGATTGAACTTCGACGGGAAACTCAGCTACGCGTCTAAAAAAGATGAATTCTCACTGACTACCTCCGGTATTTATACAATATCAGACAGTTCATTCAGCCGCGACCGGGAAGAAGTATTTCTCAAGGATAATCACTATTTCAGCCCGCTATGGTTTTATACGATCATTTTCGGGTATCAGCGCAATCTTGAGCTTGGTCTTGCAAGAAGGATACAGGAAGGTTTAGGAGTAGGGAATAAATTTCTAACCACAAAGCGAATGTATTCCTGGGCCAGAACGGGGTTAGTACTTAACCAGGAAAAAAATATTGAAGGTGTAACCACAGGAACATTAACAGAAATTTTTGGTCAACTGGAATTTAATTTCTTTCGTTTTACCAAACCTGAAATTTCTTTAAAATTCGTGGAGGGTTTTTACTATAGTCTTTCTCAGAGCGGCAGGTTTCGTAGTGACGGGGAAACAACACTTGCCTGGGAAATTTTTACTGACTTTGATCTCAACCTGAGCTTCTATCATAACTATGACAGTAAGCCTCCGGGAGAAAACGGCCGCAAGCTGGATGTGGGAGTTGTATTTGGTTTGGGTTATAGTTTTTGACGATTGCATTTTACAGTTACATGTGCAGCTTTACCCATTTAATAGAATAATGTAAAAGATTAGTATTGTATCTGAATCCCACAGATAACTGAAATGACAATTTGAATTTTGTCTGTTAGGAAAAAGTAAACCAATTAAATGATGCATATTTTTTTTAAGCAAAGTTGGCCGTGGTTGACCTCCATTTTTCTGATTTGTTTTACAATGACCGGCTACTGTCAGTATACTTCAGATAAAGTAGTAGGAGCTAAACACCAGCATCTGGCCGACAGTCTTAAGACTCACGAGTACCCATACCTGTTTCCCATCTGGGGGAAAAAAGTAGTAGCGAAAGGATTTAACCTCCCCAAGTCAGCCGGAGTAAGTGTACAATATCTGTATCAGCAATCGGATATCATCATCGACAACCTGCAGGTCGGC
>JAATGW010000257.1 GCA_015654495.1 Chitinophagales bacterium | reverse complement strand
TGCATACGATATCAATCTTTATGTATTTAACGGAATGCGGGATACAATAACAGGATGGCCTGGTGGAAAACCATATGAATCAATCCCCAGACATCCTGAACGCAAAGAACCCAACAGCAAAAGGGTGATCATCTTTTCCCCCCACCCTGACGATGATATAATCAGTATGGGTGGAACTTTTATCCGTTTGCATGAACAGGGTCATGATGTACACGTTGGTTATCAGACATCGGGAAATATTGCAGTAAGTGACGAATTTGTAATAAGGCAGATCGATTTTGCAGTTGAGTTTGATGAAATTTTTGGTATTGATAAAAGCAGGGCAACAGGGATATGGAATGATGCAAGGGATTTTATCAGAACCAAAAGATCCCACCAGAAAGACACAGATGAAATCAGATCGATCAAAGGATTAATTCGCCGGACTGAGGCGAGGGCGACATGCAGGTATGTAGGGATCAAAGACGAGAATATTCATTTTATGAACCTTCCCTTTTATGAGACCGGTCTGATTGAGAAAAATCCTCCCGGCGAGGAAGATGTACAGATTCATATAGACCTTATCCGCAAAGTGAAACCGCACCAGATTTTTGCCGCAGGTGATTTTGCAGATCCTCATGGTACCCATAAAGTATGTTTCGATATAGTGATGGAGGCGCTCAGGAGATTAAAAGCAGAAGAAGATCCTTCGGTAAAGGATTGCTGGCTCTGGCTATATCGTGGTGCCTGGGCGGAGTGGGATCTTTGGGATGTTGATATGGCGATACCTATGAGTCCTGACCAGGTGATTCAAAAGAGGAATGGCATTTTTATCCATCAGTCCCAGAAAGATGGTGTTGTATTCCAGGGAAGCGATAGCCGGGAATTCTGGCAGCGTGCAGAAGAAAGAAATGCTTATACTTCTGATCTGTATGATAAACTTGGCCTGCCAAAGTATGCAGCGCTGGAGGCCTTTGTGCGTTGGGAATACTGAGAGTAGTCTGTAGTCGGGAGGCTGGAGTCGAGAGTCGGGAGTCTGAGTCAGCCTGAGGTCAATAGCTCCCATCCACTTTCTCTTTCCTCTTGCTCTTTCTCTTTTCTCTTTCTCATTAAAACCCTATATTTGCAGCCCAATTCAGAAAAAAGGCCCCGTAGCTCAATTGAATAGAGCATTTGACTACGGATCAAAAGGTTTCAGGTTTGAATCCTGACGGGGTCACGAAAGCCGCTTGTAATGAGGCGGTTTTTTTATTCCCGGAGTAGTCTATTCTCTCTTTTTTGCTACTATCTGAAAGATGGTTAACCCATTATTTTCACTTCGAAAGCTTAACCGACTCAATTTCCAGATTGTAATTTTTGTTCTCTGACGACTGCAGCCCCGCTTCAATCGTAATCTGTATTTTTTCAATTTCATCCGGCTTTAGTACCGGAAATCCTGAAGGAGATTTGAAATACAATGGTTGAAATCCGGGATAAGGACGAGGCATCAGTAAGGAAGAATCGGAAGGCTTAAATGAGTCGAGAGGAATTTCAAAATCCTTTATTTTATCATCGATTGAAGCTGTAGCAGCATATGCTGCGCCATATCTGTTAATGAAAGTTATTTTCACTACTAAAGCCGTATTACCATTGGTTCCTGCCCGGAGAATAAGATTATTGAAACCTGAAAGTTCGGCTTCACGTTCCATCAGTTTGTCACCAATAAAATACTGCAGGCCCATCACTTCATTTTGTTGTATTCCTGTTATAGACAATTTATAATTAATTGCGCCTGTGCTGCTTCCTGAAGAATAAGCAGCCTGAAAACCCCGGCGAAAATTGGGAAGGATCTGAACGGTTCTGTCGGTTGAAGGATTGTACAATTCCAGTGAAGAACCCTGTGCAGCAATATTTGTTTTATAAAATTCTGTTTGAAAATTATCCCATAGACCCGGATTGCCTGTTATCGCGCCTGGGTAGCTAACGAAATTCCCGCCTTCCTGTGCGATAATCCGGTACTGTAGCTGACCATCTGTTACAATTTCTGCAGGAACTTCAGCAGTGTAGTTATACCCTTTTTTTATCATCGGAATATTCCGGAATAATCCGCCACCGGGTTTCGAAAGCTGAACAATAACTCTTCCTGAATCAATACCTGAAATTATCGCCTGAATGCGAAATGATCTTCCACTGCTGACTTCTGTCAACGGTTGATGACGAACAATGATTTCTTTTTTTGAAGCCGGAGGAGCAACAAACTCACTCAGTCCAATTGATCCGACCTTATCAATTCCTCCTTTAGCTTCGCTTCCTGCTTTTACAAGGAGATAAGTTCCGGGACTGATATTGAAATTATTTTTCTTTGCCAGTCCGGTGAATGTATTCCCATCATTCATTCCTTTGATTGAAAATCCTTCGCCAAGATTATCGAGCTTAAGTTCCATTTCATGAGTAGTCCAGTTAATGGCCGTCACTTCTTTTTTGGGAGATGCACGTTCAAACGGATCCCTGATATAGATCACATCAGGCATGACTTCCAGTCGCCATACTCCTTCGGAAACCTTGTCAATAAAATACGCTCCTGTACCGTCATATTGAACCACAGGTGAATTTCCAACACCTGCAATATTTTTTAACTGCTTATTGTTAGCCGGATTTGTTGAGGTGGTATTTGAATAATAGAATTTTTCCGGGGAATTCATTTCGCTGAGCGAATTATCATAACTCACACGGAAAATGTCAAAAGAACTGTCAGCGGGATAAGTACCAAAATTTTTCAACCGCGGTAATTGATGAAATGCTTCCGATGCGATCAGCATACTGATTGCTTTTGAAGGAGTATAAGCCAGGTTAAGATAATGCGTCTGGTATTCGGTATTCACATTCGCTATAGCCATCGGATCGTAGGCAAACTGTGTTGCCCATTGAAATCCTGCGCTTCTAAAAGCCTTTGCCATGGCAGGATACATATAGCTGCCCATAATATCTGCTGCATCAAACTCATATACCATCAAAGCCCTATTGCTGAACGCGGTGACAGTATCCCGGAAGGGAATACGATAAGTATCTACATGCATGAGTGAATTTCCCTTCAACGTCTGGTTTCCCACAAGAGCCGTCGGATACCATTGAAAACTGAAACCATCCACCACAGATGCAGCCACAGCATCACTGAAGTAAGGCCCCTGGGCAATATTATAGAATACTGGTTTTGTCCAGCCTGTACTCTTAACAGCCTGTGCTAAACGATTGATATAATCTGTTACGTTTTTTTTGGGGTCGCTATGGCTTGGTTCGTTATTGAGTTCCACAGCAATTATATCCTTATCATTTTCATAGGAAAGTTTCGTGTACGGGTTAACGTGGCGAAACAATTGTTGCATGAAATTTCCCTGTGCCCTGATAGCGGTATCGTTGGTTGTTAACTTTCCCCGGCCGAAATAACGGGAAAAGCCGGGAGTTGGATCATCGGGTTCAGGATAACCATTACCCCAGAACGCAATAGGTGTGATGATTGTTTTTATTCCCCTTTTTTTCAATTCAGCGAGCAAATAATCGTAAAGGCGCAGGTGTTCATTATTCAGCAGATTACCCGCAGAATCTGATATTTCCGTATCCCAGATATGAACCCGGAAAGCATCCAGACCCAGCCTTGCAAAATGATAAACATCATTGCGTATAGCTTGTTCCGGATCGATGCCCAATTTCAAATGAGCCCTGTAAGCATGTGCAAACGGTGTAGTATAGTTAACACCAAAAAAGGAAGCTTCGGCATTACTGGAATGATAACGCAGCACTCCTTTTTTATCAACATAAACAAGGTTTGTGCTGGTTTTTTTTTGAGATATTCCCTCAGAAATACGGAAGAAAAAAAATAAAAAGAGGACGAGGGTTGCAGCGTTTACATTCATTTTTATTCGGGAAATTTTTTATCAGTCTGAAAATGCTTCTAAAGCTACTGTCGGTTTTCCTGAGTTATCAAAAGCACCAAGCGTGTAGCCTTTCCAGTTATTATAACACTGAGGTTCCCAGTACAGCACGCCGAGACCCTTTCCGGAACCAACCGATTTTGTTTTTGAAATCAGATCGATTAAAAAAGATTTTGATTCAGCTCCTTTTTCCCAGGGCATTCCCACTTCAACAACCATCACTTCTTTATTATACCGGCTGACCATATCATTCATATTCGCCAGGCATTGCTGATTGGCAGATGCCCAGCCGGCAGCAACAAATGAAGGATAAAGCGACATACCAACGATATCGAATTTTGCGCTGTTAGCCAGCAATCCTCCGATATTCCATCTGAAAAGTGAATTGTCCCAGCCATTCGATACATGTACAATTACCTTTGCAGATGGGAATACGGATTTTACGGCATCATTCCCTGCTGTCACCAGTTGAGCATAGTTTGCCATATTCGTGGAGGCCTTACCGTCAGGCCACAACATTCCATCGTTGGTTTCATTACCCACCTGAACCCAGTCGGGGCTTACACCCGCTGTTTTCAACCTGTTCAGTATATCGATTGTATGCGCCGATAAGGCGGCGTTGAGATCGTTGAAATTTAAAGTAGACCAGGCTGCAGGTTTTGTTTGTTTTCCCGGATCGGCCCAGTCGTCGCTGTAATGGAAATTGATCATAATCTTAAGACCCAAACCCTTTGCACGTATGGCTTTAACAACAACATCATCTGCCTTATTCCATGCTGATGCAGGGTTTACCCAAACACGCAGCCTGATAGTGTTGGCTCCAAGGGTCTTCAGCAATGCCATTCCCTCTGTTTCGGTACCAGCCACAGTATAGAATTTTTTTCCTGCGGCTTCCATTTCTGTGATCCAGCTTACGTCCCCGCCTTTTGCGAAGAATCCGGCCGGCGGGTTCGGTGGGTTGGGAGTTGAAGGTTTAGTTTCGTCTTTTCCGCATCCCGATAAAAACAAGAACAATATCGCTACTGCATAACTGAATTTCTTCATCATTGAACGCTGTATGTATAACTTCCGTTTCCTGCACTAAGGTCCAGAATAACTGTATAAACTCCTGTTCCCGGAACCGGTATATTCGCACCCGCCCAGGCCGGAGGACCTGCATAAATAAGTTTATTATCGCCATTCACTTTGTAACTGAGATCATAGCCGCCATTTGCTGTAAAAACAAATGCCTTGCCAGCTGTAAAGGGAACATTTGTAGCTATCAATCTTTTTGAAACAGGATCATAACTCATAGGTGTAGCCGAAGTATTCCAGCTATTGTGATCACCGGTAACATAAAACTTAACCGGAGTAAAATCTACTGTAAGCGCATTAATATCCGCATTTACTTTCATAAAATTCGGAGCCGGAGTAAACCAGAGGTTACCACCACCAACAGACATTGTAGTTGCTGTACCACCCCATCCATATTCAAGTCCGCTGCTTGTGGAAACCAGTTTTAGCGCGTCGCCGCCATAGCCATCAGCATTTGGCAGATTCAGGTAACCTTCAAATTTGGTATCAAAATTTGGTGAAGTAAGCAAAAAGCCATTCGTACGTGTAGCCGGAGTTACCCAGCTGTTTCCACCTTTCACCAGCAGGGCTGGAAATTCAACTGCATATGTTTTAACAGTTAGTGTAGTTACAGGAGAATAGATCGTCAAAGAATCGCTTAATGCGGATTTTACCCTGATATCCAGTGTGCCTGTAGTGCCTGGTGCAATACCCTGGCCAATTGCAAGATCATTCAATACAGCACCAACATATTTTAACTGGCGTTTGCTTCCGGTATTGACAGTTTGTGAACCCGCGAACCCGGAACCGGTTTTTGCTATTTCAACTGTATAATTTACAGCTGCACTATACCCATAATCTGAGGCCGACCAGGAAATTGCTTCAACAGTATCAGCAGCCGTTGCGGATGTAAGTATTACGGATGCGGGTGATAGTGAAATATCAGGTGGTACAGAAGCTGACATTACGGTTTGCTCCAGGTCTTTTTCGCAGCCGACAAATGCGAATGTTATAACACAGAGTACAAGAATGTTTTTGATATATATATTCATAAAATAAAATTTGGAGTTTAATAGCCGGAGTTCTGTTTCAGGTTTGGATTCGATGACAGATCGGTTGCCGGAATGGGGAAATTATTATACCTGGCGTCTACCGAACGACCTGCAGCCGTCCCGCCTTTCCAGGCCCACAGATATGCACCGGTAACAAACTTTTCATATCTGATGAGATCTGTACGTCGATGGGCTTCATAATATAATTCACGTCCCCTTTCATCCAGGATAAAATCAAGAGTTAATGAACCGGCTCCGATATTTCCGGAAGTACTTCCGCCGTATGCGCGTGTACGTAACATGTTAATATAACTAAGAGCCTGGGTGCTGCTTCCCCCGGTTCCACCACGTAAAACTGCTTCTGCATAAATCAGATAAATTTCGCCCAGCCTGAAAAGAGGAAAATCAATATCCGTCCAGTTGCCATTAGGATCTGCATTTGGTGCGGGAGCTCCGGTTCTTGTATAATTTCTGTATTTGGATGATGAGTATCCATCTGTTCCGGTATAGAGTTCCTTCATCTCCAGATTCTGTCCGGAAGTATAGAATTGCGCTCTTGTATCGGTATTGCCTGATGGATCAGAAAACAAACCGACAAATTGTTGTGTATGACGCAGTCCACCCCAGTTACCACTTGTTCCTGATATGCTTCCTGGCACAGCAGCCGGCCCATGGGCAAGATAAGTAGTACCTCCCCAGTTTTGAGTATACTTTGCATCGTAGTTAATTGTGAAGATATTTTCTTCGGTATTCAGGTGGTTATCTGCAATAGTCAGGTTTCTGTAATTCGGATGGAGTGTATACGAAGCCGATGTAATCTTGTTACAATAAGTAATTGCATCAGTATATCTTTCTGTGCCCGAATATACTTTCGCGTTAAGGTATAGTCTTGCAAGAAGGGCCCATGCAGCTGCCTGATCCGCACGGCCATATTCATTTGTTTTGGCAGGTACCAGTTCTGTTTCGATTGCCTTAAGTTCCGACTCAATATATGCGAAGAGATCCGTCCTGCTGATCTGAGGTGGTAGCCCGGTTGCAACAGGACTGTTTTCATCAACAAATGGCGGATTTGCATACAGATCCATCAATACCCAATATTGAAAAGCACGTAGAAACCTTGCTTCTACCCTGTATTTTTTTATCTCATCGGCATCAGCACCAGAGATTCCGCGCCCGCTTACTTTGTCATCAGCCGACTGGCGGATAAAATCATTACACAGTGTAATCTGATAAAATGCCCTGTAGTAGACTCCGGATACTATCGGATTATTTGCAGACCAGCTCATTTCTTTCAGCCCCCTTATGCCGGCATCATTTTGCCATGTCCACGAACCTTCATCCGTTGTTAGTTCCTGCAGGTTCCAGTAGAGGCGCAAAAAATCAGAATTGCCTTCGTCATTTATAATCTGGGGTGAAATATCCGGACTTCCTGTTCCACCTGTATTTCCTGTTAATGCAAAAGCGCCATATACTTTTGCCAATGCCTGTTTATACCCTGCAGCAGTATTGTAAACTGCATCCGCGGTAATATCATTTGTAGGAACGAGATTTAGTTTTTCCGTACAACTCACGAAATAAATCAGAATTACCAATACCATCAGTCCCGCTTTCAATATTTTATTTTTCATAAAGCAAGTTTTCCTTTTGAATGAAAGATTAAAAATCAAGTGAAGCCCCAAGTGTAAAAATCCTTGGGCGTGGATAGAAATTGTTATCAATGCCAGAACTCACTTCAGGATCCAGTCCTTCGTATTTTGTTACCACAAATACATTCTGAACACCCCCGTTGATTCGGAGTCTTACAGTCTTATTGAAAATCTGTCCCGCATCATATCCAACGGTGAGATTGTCCATTCGCAGGAAGGAGGCATTCTGAATATAATAATCACTCAACAGGTTATTGCTGTTTCCTTTAAATCCGGTTGCCAGATAATTGGAAGACGCATTATACAAAACTGAATTTCCAAGAATCTGATTGAGGTTGCCGGTATTACTGTAAATATTATTGTACATATAGTTGCCGATGCTGCTACGCAGAACGAAACCGGCATTCCATTTTTTATAAGTGAAAGTGGATGTGAAGCCCATGAAAACATCAGGCACAGCGCTC
>JAATGW010000124.1 GCA_015654495.1 Chitinophagales bacterium | reverse complement strand
GATAGCTGGTTCTGAAAGCAGCCCTTTTCCGTACCACATTAATTAATGTAGCTGCTGTTGCATTATCACCAGCTTTAAAAGCAGCTTCAGCAGCAAGCAGGTACACATCCGCAAAACGCTAGATAACTACGGGCCTCGTTGAAGGCCAGTTGAAATTCGCTGCAGGCCTTGTGGGGTCATCAAATTTCTTCACAGCCGGAAAATAATTTTCATCCCAAAGACGGGGAGGAATAATCAATCCCTTAAAAGGAACTGCGCCATTAAATTGTGGGGCATTGGCAATATCAAAATCGGTAAACCAGACTGCTGTATCCTGATTTGGAATCAGGGAATAAGAAATACCGCGTTGATTATTGGCCGCTGCTGCATCATTTGTAAGTACCTGGTAAGGATTATTGACATTATCGCCTACCCTTTTATTTGCAATCCAAACAGTCTGAAAAGTATTGTTGAACCTTGAATCGTTTACCCGGTCAGAAAATACACGGTCAAGAATATAACGCTTACCTGCATTAACACCAGTAGTAACTAAAAAACTGTTGGGTCTTACTCTCAGATATGGACGGCCATAGGTTACGTCTCTTGTCATCATGGTTGTTCCGCCGTTTTGCAATTTTCCACTGGCATTTACAATCACATTAAAACCACTTAATGCCGGGTAGTTCCAACGATGAAACCATGGAGTAAGATTCGTTCCGGCCATGCCGTGGATTTCCCCGTCATTCGCAGCATAATTTCCATATTTAATATCTGAGCTGTGATCGCTTACAAATAAGGTCTCTCTTCCGTAGTCATTGGTGTGTGCACCGGCGGGGCCTGGTTTGAATGCATCAGCATAATCCGGCCAGAGGTCAAGTCCGTAGGCCCCTTTGTTATCAATTATGCCTTTTAATGTGCTTAATGCAGTTGAAAAATCATTGGCCTGTGAAACATCTGACCAACCCCTGGTCAGATAAGTTTTTCCAAGAAGGTATAATGCTGTTGGCTTTGTAGCTGCTTTGGCAAGGAACGGAGCTGTAGGAACATCCGGTAAATCGGCTGCAGCTTCAGTAAGGTCCTGAATGATCAAAGCATAAACTTCAGCCTGCGGAGCGCGGGTGTCTGCTGAAGAAGGTATTGTTATAAATGTGGTATGTAAAGGCACATCGCCAAATGAAAGCAAAAGATGATAATACCAGAAAGCGCGAAGAAATTTCGCCTGAGCCAGGTAAGCTTTGCGGGTGGCCTCAGGAAGGTCAACCGTTTTTCCAAACTCCAATACTCCATTCAGGGTATTGATATCCTGGTAAGCAGTATTCCACCAACTGCCGTTTAAAGCCGTTGAATTCAGATTCTCATAAAAAAAGAAAGGCCTTTGAGCATTGCCGCCTCCAATAAGATGATCGTCTGTACCGGCAACGGCCTGCAAACTGAACCCTTCAGTTCCCCAGAAATTCCGGATATCATCATATACACCGGAGATGCCGCCCAACACACCGGCAGGCGTATTAAAAAATGAAGGAACAATACCGGCTTGCGGATGTTCTTCAAGAACTTTTTTGCATCCGCTGATTGCTGTCGTCATAGCAATCAGTATTGCGACACTTAAAATCTTATATAGTTTCATTTTATTTTGTTTTGGATGTGATCAAAATCTCAGGTTCAACCCGATAATAAATTGACGCATTGGAGGATTATTTGCATTTACGCTTATTTGTCTTCCCATTGCTGAGTTTGCATCCTGCGTGCTCACCCCAAGTGCGGCCGGACTTCCTACGCCACCTCCATAACCATTACCTTCAGGATCAACAGCAAGTCCATCCTTTACAAGTGGAGAATAAATAATAAATGGATTTGTCACATTTAAATAAATTCTCAATGAGCTGATATGTGCTTTGCTCAACAGATTGGATGGAAGCTGGTAACCAAGATTAATACTTCTGCATTTTATAAATGAACCGTCCTGATAGCCCATTGTGGACAGGAAATAAGGGCGATCATTTCCGGCATCCGGTGCAGGAAAAGTTCCCGATGGATTGCTGTGCGTCCAGTAGTCTACTTTAATCTGATTGTTGCGGCTTTGCATAAAAAATGGAAACCCAGTTGCACCACCATCAGCTGTTAAATGCGGAACCAGCACTTTCATTCCCATTCTTGCATAGATAATAAAGGAAAAATCAAAGTTTTTATACGCAAAAGTGTTTGTTATACCACCTTCCCATTTAGGTTGAAAATTTCCGAGAATTTGTCTGTCGGCAGCGTTAATCGTATTGTCTTTGCTGAGATCTTCAACCCTGATCTGACCCGGATATTGTCTGGGATTCTGTGCAGCTGCTGCTGCCGAATCCGCTGCTTGCCAGATTCCAATATTTCTTACATCATAAATCACGGTTAGAGGTTGTCCCACAAACCAACCATTGGTAATATCCTGTTTCAGATTTGGTGTTTGTAGCTGAACAACTTTTTCCCTGTTAAAGAAAAAATTCCAGTCAGTGGTCCAGGTAAAACCGCTTTTTGATTTAATATTCACTGTGGTCAGATTGATTTCCAGACCACTGCCTTCTGTTTCACCGAGATTCTTTCGGGTAGTGGATGCACCATTACTTTGAGGCAGGTTAAAGTCAAGAAGAATATCTTTTGTATTTTGTTTATACACGTCAATCGAACCAAAAATTCTGTTATTAAACAGACCGAAATCCAATCCAACATTCCACTGTGAAGTGTACTGCCATTTCAATGCATTATTGGCCAGGGTTGTAACCAGGTATCCCGGCTGGTATCCATTTTGGCTCTGACCAAAATTGTAAGCATTGGCAGTCAATAGCCCGAGAGTTGCATATGGTGGCACTGCCTGATTTGAAGTCTTACCCCATCCTCCTCTCAGTTTTAAAGCAGAGAAAAAACCCGCATTTCTCATAAAGCCTTCTTCCGTTATATTCCATCCGAGAGAGAATGCCGGATAAGTATAATACTGGTTTCCCGGAGATAAGGTTGAAGCTCCATCAGTTCTTACAGTAGCCGTTAACATATACCTGTTATCATAAGCATAATTGACTCTTGCCATATAGGATATCAAACCTCTTTCAGAAAAGAATGTGTTATTATTAATTGAATTAATCGTTCCGCTTGCTAAACCGAAATTCGCATTCTGGATATAATCAGCCGGAACACCTAATACTGTAAACCCGCTGCTTTGATTGTGATTTTTTTGTACAGCGAAAAGTCCGGTGGCTCCAATGCGGTGTTTGTCTTTAAAGGTCTTGTCATATGACAACAGATTTTCCAAAACATAGCTCCAGGCTTCACCGTTGGTGACTGTTGCATTGGAAGACTGCTGGCTGGTATTACTGTTAGTATAAGTGGCAGGGCCATTATAAGTTCCACCATAATCCTGCCTGAAATCAAGCCCTACCTGCAGACGGTATTTCAAACCATCCAGAATTGTTACTTCACCATAAAGACTGTTGAAAGTCCTTATCCTTCTATTGTTAGCCAGAATTGCATCTGCCTTCGTTATTAAAGTCAGAGGGCTGATGACTGCTGCATCAATATGCCCGGCCTGAGGATTGAGGTTCACGCTTCCATCCGCATTGTATGGCCTCGCAAGTGGTGTCGTTCTGATCAGGTTACCCGGCACAGTGCCTCCACCAGGCGTATTTGTATAAGAAAGCGTATTCATGGTATTCAAGCCAATCTTAATGCGGCTGCCAATTGCGTGGTCAATGGTTGCCCGCAGATTGTAGCGCTCAAAATTCTGATTTGGAATGATTCCTTTCTCGTTAAAATAGCCGATCCCCAGACCAAACTGTGTTTTTTCAACACCGCCTGTAACACCAAGCTGGTGATTGGTGATCATTCCATTGTCATAAATTAAATCCTGCCAGTCAGTTGATATACCCGCAGCTAATGCTTCCTGTTCAGCAGGTGTAAGTGCATATGAGTTGGAGCCTGGACTCGTTCTGTTATAAGTTGCCGCATCGGCTTTGAACTTAGCAAGTTCAGGTCCGGTAAATGCCTTTAGTTTTCCTACAGGATTTGAAATGCCGTAGTAACCATCATAGCTGACAATTGGCTTGCCTACGCGACCTCGTTTTGTAGTAATAAGTATAACACCGCCTGCACCTCTTGCACCATAAATGGCAGTGGCAGAAGCATCTTTAAGTATTTCAACATTTACAATATCGTCCGGACTGATATCATTAAAACTTCCTCCGAATGGAATACCATCAAGTACTAAAAGAGGATTATCGAGTTCATCTGATTCTGTAGATGACTTGGCCAGGGTACGGTTTCCGCGAATCCTGATCTGTTGGCTGCTACCGGGAGTTGCGCCGTTGCTGACAACAGTAACTCCTGCAGTACGTCCCTTTAACTGGCTCACAAAATTCGGCGCCGGCACTTCACGTAATGTTTCTCCACTGACACGTACCACCGCACCGGTTACATCTCTTTTTCGCTGTGTACCATAACCAACCACCACTACTTCTCCAAGATTTCCTGTAGTCGATTCGAGTTCAATATTGATGGAAGATCTTCCCGCTACTGATATCTCCCTTGTAACCATATCTACAGCAGAAATAACCAGTACTGCATCAGTGCTCACTGAAATTTTAAAATTTCCGTTGTCGTCACTTGTGGTTCCATTGCTTGTACCTTTTACAACAACTGAAGCTCTCTGCACCGGTTGGCCATCCTTTCGCGTCACTCTTCCACTAACGCTTAGGGACTGGCCAAATACCGATACAGAAAAAAACAAAAGCATAAGGGATAATAAAAAATGTTTTCTTCTTTCCCATTTTGGATTTTTTGGGATTTGATTTTTTTTCATACGCTCATTTTTAGCAGTTGATTTTTGGTTGATTTGATTATGAATGGAAAAAAGGAAATCATTTAACCGGAGAGCACTGCATGAAGGTTAGGCTGACTGGGGAGGTCAGCCTTCTTAATATTTAGTTCAGAATAAATGCCCGCAACGGCAGGAAAAAAAATATAGTCCAGCCCTGTTCTATAGTTTATTGAGTTCATATGGCAGTAGGCTTTGGTTGATGAATGTGGGTGATTTTCACTCAGGAAAAACACATCTTCTTTTACTAAAGTAAGTTATTTTTTAAAAAATGCAACCGATTGCAATTTTTTTTTCAATATTTGCATGCGTTATTTGTATCTAATGGCAGAAAACATGTCAGACGGCAGGGACGTTACTATTTATGATATAGCCAGACATCTGGATATTTCAGCAACTACTGTTAGCAGGGGCCTGAAAAACCATCCCGCTATTAATAAAAACACGAGGAAGAAAATCGCTGAAGCTGCGCGTGAACTTGGTTACCGCACCAATACATTTGCAAGCAGCCTACGCAGCAAAACAACCCAGACCATCGGAGTAATCGTTCCCAGGCTCAACAGCTATTTTGTAGCCAGCGTGCTTGCGGGTATGGAGGACACTGCTTCAAAAGAAAACTATAACCTGATCATCACCCAGTCCCTGGAAAGCTCCGCCAAGGAAGTGGCTAATGCACACACCATGTTCAACAAAAGGGTGGATGGTCTGCTGGTATCCCTCGCATATGATACTGAAGACATCAATCACCTCCAGCCATTCTTCAAAAAAAGAATTCCGGTGGTATTTTTTGACCGCACATTTCCGAGGCCGGATTGCACAAGTATCGTAATTGATAACTACAAGGCGGCCTATGATGTCACGAAACACCTGCTGGATCAGGGTTGCAGAAAAATCATGCACCTGGGTGGAAATCTTTTGCGTAATGTTTATTCTGAAAGATTAAAGGGTTACAAACAGGCGCTCACCGATAGTGGTATCAGCTACGATGAAAAAAAAGTATATATCAGCAAACTCAGCGAGAGCTCAGGCATTGAAGCAGCAGAACATATACTTGCAATGAAACCAGCTCAGCGGCCTGATGCCGTTTTTGCCGCGAACGATACTGCAGCTGTGCATTGTATGATCAGGCTGAAAGCAGCCGGCATACAGATTCCCGGCGAAATTGCCTTTGCCGGATTTAATAATGATCCGATCAGCAAAGTGATAGAACCCAACCTCACAACAGTAAATTATTCAGGATATAGCATGGGTGAAGCAGCAGTACTCAATCTGCTGAATCACCTCAAGGGAGTGAACAGCAGCAAAACAACCAATATGATCATTCTCCGTTCAGATCTGATCATCCGCGACTCATCTCTTAAAAAAGCAAAGACTTGAAAATTCTCAAAAAACTATGCAACCGATTGCATCAAAATGCCGAAATTAGCGGGTATTCCGTGTTTTTTTGAGAAAATCAAGTATTAAAAGCATTTATTTTTAATTAATTTTTTTAAGAATAAATGGACCGCAAAAAACAGCATTGCATTCGGGTCGCTGCGATATAAATAAGCAGCCGGCAATGACGATAGCCAAAAATGCCATGAAAAAAATATTCATTTTATTGCTGCTCTTTTCTACAGTCCGGTCCTTCGGTGAAAACGGATATGATCTCTGGCTGAGGTATCTTCCGGTTGAAAATCAAAATCTACTTACTGCCTACCGGTCGGATATTTCTGCATTGATCGTATCAGGAAAGGGCGACATAATTTCTTCAGCCCGCAATGAACTCCTCGCCGGCCTTTCTGCAATGCTTGCAAAAAAACCAGCATTAACACAAACTGTTTCGGTCAACGGAACATTGATCACCGGAACTGCAGCGGAGATCGAAAGAATATACCGCACAAATTCAGGAGAACTGAAACAGGCGGGTGATGAAGGTTTTATAATAAAATCCGTGCTGATCAATAATAAGAATTGTACTGTAATTACCGCCAATTCTGAAAAAGGAGTACTATACGGAACTTTCCATTTTCTGCGGATATTGCAAACCAGGCAGTCCCTACATTCCTTAAACATTATTTCGGCGCCACAACTTCAGTTGCGTATGCTGAACCACTGGGACAATCTGAACCGTACAGTTGAAAGAGGTTATGCCGGCTTTTCAAACTGGAACTGGCATATGTTACCAACGTATATGGATAAACGATACCGGGATTATGCCAGGGCGAATGCTTCAGTGGGAATAAATGCTACCGTTTTAACGAATGTAAATGCAAATGCAACCATTCTCACAGCATCCTACCTGAAAAAAGTCGCAGCCCTGGCCGACCTGTTCAGAACATATGGCATCAGGGTGTTCCTTACAGCACGTTTCAGCGCTCCGGTTGAAATGGGCGGACTGCCAACTGCAGATCCGCTGGATCCCGCGGTACAGCAATGGTGGAAAAATAAAGCAGCTGAAATTTATCAGCTGATTCCCGACTTCGGTGGTTTCCTTGTAAAGGCAAATTCAGAAGGACAACCGGGACCACAAAACTACAACAGGACCCATGCTGATGGTGCCAATATGCTTGCTGATGCGGTTGCGCCTTTTAAAGGAATTGTAATATGGCGTGCCTTTGTGTACAGTAATGAAGTGCCTGAAGACCGCCATAAACAGGCATTTAATGAATTTGTTCCCTTGGATGGCAGTTTCAGAAACAATGTTCTGATACAGGTTAAAAACGGTGCAATTGATTTTATGCCAAGAGAACCATTTCATCCTTTATTCGGCGCAATGCCGAAAACCCAGATGATGATGGAATTTCAACTTACACAGGAATACCTTGGCCAGGGTACCAGCCTTGTTTTTCTTGCTCCTCTTTTCAAAGAAACACTACAGTCGGATACCTGGCGGAACGGAAAAGGTTCCACCGTTGAAAAAGTAGTTGATGGAAGTTTGCAATCACATCCTTTCAATGGAATGGCCGGGGTTTTAAATATCGGGAATGATATCAACTGGTGCGGTCATCCTTTTGCTCAGGCCAACTGGTACGCACTGGGCCGGCTTACCTGGAATATGAATATAAGTTCTGAACAAATTGCCGATGAATGGCTGAAAATGACCTTTTCAAAGGATGAACATTTCCTTTCAGCTGCAAAAAAAATAATGCTGGAAAGCAGGGATATTATTTTACAGTACTCGATGCCGTTAGGTCTTCACCACCTGATAACCTATGGAAGTCATTACGGCCCGGCTCCCTGGGTGGATAAGGGAGCGCGGCCCGACTGGACCAATGTGTACTATCACAGGGCGGACAGCTTTGGCGTCGGTTTCAACAGAACTTCAACCGGCAGCAACGCATTGGGTCAGTATGCACCGGAAGTGCAGGATCTCTGGAAAAACCCGGCTGCCTGCGATGAAAAATACCTGTTATGGTTTCATCATATTTCATGGTCGCAAAAAATGAAAAGCGGCCGTTCACTTTGGGAAGAATTGTGTTACCAGTACTATACCGGAGCAGCGAGAATGAAGCAGGTTCAGCTTGAATGGAATAAACTGAAACCATTTGTTGACACTGACAGGTTTGAACAGGTGCGCATGTTATTGCAGGTGCAATACGATGAAGCAATCTGGTGGCGTAATTCCTGTGTGCTTTATTTTCAGACTTTTTCAGGGATGCCGATACCAGCGGGATATGAAAAACCTGACCAGACATTGGAATTTTATAAAAGTCTGAAATTCCCTTTTGCCCCAGGATAAATTCTAATCGAATACTCTTTTCTCTAACCTTAATCAACGAAGAAATATGCTATCAATTTTGCGCTACTGCGGCCTGCTTATTTTATCAGCAACAATTGTTTCTGCCTGCAACAATCAACAGAAGGAAAATTCTGTTCAGATTGAAAAACCTGTTGCTGCACGGCATCCTGATTCACCGTTAGTAAATCATATTTATACAGCAGATCCGTCCGCTCATATTTTCAATGGAAAGATTTTCATCTATCCTTCTCATGATACTTCAACCGGTACCCCTCAGAATGACAATGGTGATCATTTCGATATGCTAGATTACCGCATTCTTTCTATGGATTCGATAAATGGCGCTGTAACCGATTACGGTTCGGCTTTCAAATTAAGCGATATCCCCTGGGCCGGAAGACAGCTCTGGGCACCGGATGCAGCATTTGATGGCACTAATTATTTTCTTTATTTCCCTGCAAAAGACAAGCAAGGTATTTTTCGGATTGGAGTTGCAAGCTCCGCGCATCCTGAAGGTCCTTTTGTAGCAGAACCGGAATATATCAAGGGAAGTTATAGTATCGATCCATGTATTTTTAAAGATGACGACGGAACGTATTATCTCTATTTTGGCGGTATCTGGGGAGGTCAGCTTCAACGTTGGAATAATAATAAATACGATTCAGCGGGAGCGCTCAGGAAAGCAGAACAGGATGCCATTTTGCCACGTGTTGCAAAGATAAAGGATATGAAAACATTTGCTGAACCTGTCAGAGAAATCAAAATAACTGACAGCAGCAATAACCTTTTTAAAGAGAAAGACAACGATAAGAGATTTTTTGAAGCTGCCTGGATGCATAAATACAATGGCAAATATTATTTCTCCTACTCAACAGGTGATACACATAAAATTGTTTATGCAACCGGTGACAGCCCATACGGACCCTTTATCTATCGTGGCGTTATACTGAATCCGGTGGCAGGATGGACAAATCATCATTCTATAATTGAATCCGGCGGCAAATGGTGGCTGTTTTATCACGATGTAGTCCGGTCTGGCCAAACACATCTGAGAAATGTAAAGGTTACAGAACTTAAGTACAATGCCGATGGGACCATTCAAACCATCACGAAATAACGTTTAACGTTGAACGTTAAACTTCTTCCTCCTTGTAATCTCTTTATTGATCAGTCCGAGTTCCCTGCCGGTTTGGCCGGCAACAGAACTGTTTTCCTGCGCACGCCGCATGAGATAGGGAATCACATCACGGATAGGACCGAACGGGAGATACTTGCTTACACTGCAACCGGCACGGGCGAGGTTGAATGTAATATTATCGCTCATGCCATAGAGCTGTGAGAAATGAACATGAGGATGTTTATGAGGCAAACCCTTTTTGTCCAGTAATTCCGTGGCAAGGAGATTGCTGTTTTCGTTATGAGATGCCACTATAAAAGATACATTGGCAATATGTTCGACACATAAATGAATTGCGGCATTATAATCCCTGTCAGTTGAAGCCTTGTCTGCCTGTATCGGTGAAGGATAGCCGCCGGCTTCAGCCCGGGTTCTTTCTTTTTCCATATACGCGCCGCGTACAAGCTTAACGCCGAGTACAAAACCTCTTTGTTCGGCAGCTTCAATAGAGTCCTTTAAAAATGAAAACCTGTCGTGCCGATACAACTGAATAGTATTGAACACCACAACACGGGTTTTATTGAATTCATCCATCATCTGCATGGTTAACACATCCACAGGATCCTGTATCCAGGTTTCTTCAGCATCTACCAGAACACCGATCTTTAATCCGGATGCTATCGAACAGATCAGATGTATTCTGTCGCGCACCCTTAACCATTCTTTTTTTTCTTCTTCAGTCAGTTGTTCCAAAGCCACAGCAAATCTCTTCATAAGGCTCCCTGCCTGCACCTCAACTTATCTCTCGAGTTTTTCAAGTAAAGCAAACCTGGCAATACCCGTCACTTTAATGCTCATGAAAGGGATATTATTCTGCGTTGCTGCATATCGTATCACGCGGATAAATTCATCTCTTGCATGATCAAAAGCCGCTTCACTGCTTTCTCCGCCTTCCACGCCATAATCGAGAATCACCTGTACATAATATTCGCCCAGCTTCTTTGCTACAGGGGCTATTTCCTCCAATGTTTCGCCTCCGACAAATTGTTTGAAAATGGTATTCCGAATGATCCCGTTTACAGGTAATCTTAATTTCATCGCCCATCCGGTAAATCTGATTCCAAGTGAAACCAGCGCCTGGTATCCCATTGTTGAAAAAAGAAATCCTGCCTTGCTTAATTCTGCATCCGATTTATAGGCGAATGCATTTTCTGTATTATCGAATGAAATAACACCAGGTTCCTGACCCATATAAAACTGTAGTTGCGGGCAAATATAATGAAGAACTCAGAAGTGGGCCTGCAGTTGAAAAATCAGCTTAAATAAAAAGAGCCGTCCGCCGCAACGGATAGCTCTTTTTTTACTCACAAAGCATGATTCAACACTAAGTTCGACCGACAGAGTTCAGTATGACTGAATCCGCCCTGCTTATTTTGACTTCGGCATAACAACCCCATCAATGCTATGAACGATTCCATTGGAACCTTTTATTTCAGCTCCGGTAATAAACGAACTGTTACCGTTTTCATCGGTAAGTTTTACTTTACTTCCGTCCATAGTTGCGACAAGTTTTCCACCTGCAACAGTCGGCAATTCAGCCTTTCCATTACCTTTCTGAATTGCTGCCTGTACATCAGCGGAAGTATAGGTACCCGATACAACATGATTTTCCAGCAAAGCCGCCAGCTGCTCCTTATTTTCAGGTTTCATCAGGTCGCTAACGGTATTGCCAAGCCTGGCGAAGGCATCATTTGAAGGTGCAAAAACAGTATAGGGACCTGCTCCTTTAAGTGTGGCCGTCAGGTCTGCAGCTTTTACGGCAGACGCAAGTGTGCTATGTGCAGGTAAAGAAGCCGCGATATCCACAACATCTTTCGCCTGAGCGTTAACGTTATTTGCCGTAAACATGGCTGCTGCAGCCAGTACAAACATTGAAAATACTTTTTTCATATGTGTTTTTTTATGGTTTTCGCTGGTAATCCCATAATCAGACCAGAAACGGAAATGCCGGGTTTACTTAGTAAATGTTTAACAGCTGTTAGATAATTTTTGTGGAATCAGGAAGAAATTGATCAACAGTTCACGCTACCCGATAAACCCGGGGATTTTGACCCCTGTATCGATCATCTGGCTGTTTCCTGCAAGTTTTCTTACCTTCGGCGACGCATATGCCCAAAATAACCCAAACTGAAATTTTCCGGCTTTCTCTTCCGATGGAGCCGTTTGTTATTGCCACTGAAGTGTCGACAGAAGCGAAGAATATTTTCATCCGGATCCACCTTGATGATAGCAGCACCGGCATGGGTGAGTGTTCCGCTTTCCCAATGCTGGTCGGCGAAACACAATCAACCTGTTTTGAGGTAGCCAAAGATTTCGCAAATATTATTAAAGGGAAAGATCCGCTTGACATTGACGGCAGGTTAAAGGAACTGGATGAATATATTGCCTTTAATACTACTATCAAAAGTGCTTTTGATATGGCACTGCTGGATATTGCAGCGAAACAAAAGCAGATTCCGTTATATCAGTTACTGGGAGGACGAAAACAACCAATAAAAACAGATCTGACTATCGGGATAGGCAGTCCGGAGAAGATGGCGGAAACGGCAGGAGAATATATTAAGAACGGTGTTACAATTATTAAAATCAAACTTGGTAAAAAGGGCGCCGAAGATATTGAAAGAGTGAGGCTCATCCGTGAAATGGTGGGTCCGAATATACTTCTCCGGGTGGACGCTAACCAGGGCTGGGATTATGATACTGCGGTACAAACATTAAGCGCCATTGATGAATACGATATTCAATTCTGTGAACAGCCCATTCATCACCACTACGACTACCTGCTCCCCTTACTGAGAAAGGAATCGCCGATCCCGATAATGGCTGATGAAAGCGTTTTTAATCACTATGATGCCATCCGTTTGATAGAAGCAGGTGCATGCGATTATATCAATATTAAACTCGCTAAATCAGGCGGTATCCGTGAGGCCATCAGAATTGCAGATACAGCTGCTTCCTACGGAGTGCCTTGTATGCTCGGTGGAATGCTTGAGAGCAGACTTGCACTTACCGCCAAGGTTCATCTGGCAATGTCGCACGACAACATTATTTTTTACGATCTTGACACCTGCCTCCTTGGTCAGTTGGAAGATCCGGTTATTGGCGGCGCACGCTATAATAATTATTTCCTGGAAATACCGGATGAACCGGGCATTGCAGCCGATATCGATCCGGCTTTTCTTGCTGGATGTGAAAAAGCGGTGATCTGAAACCGGGAAATTAAAATCTGTGCAGGAATTAAAAAACAAAATAAACTCATTTTGAAACCAAAAAAAGCTTCGGAAAGTGAAATCAATATGACGGAACTGGTATTACCAAATGATACCAATCTGTTCGGAAACCTTATGGGTGGCCGCTTAATGTACTGGATGGATATTGCAGCTGCTCTCTCAGCTGGTAAACATTGCAATTTCCCTGTGGTAACGGCTTCTGTTGATAATATTTCATTTGAATCACCGATCAAACTCGGCAATGTTGTACTTATTACGGCCAGGGTAAGCCGTGCATTTACAACTTCCATGGAAGTTCATATGAAGGTATGGGGTGAGGATATTACACAACAGTATAAATACAAGAGCAACGAAGCCTATTACACTTTTGTAGCGCTTGACCCTCACCGTAAGCCAAGAAATGTACCTCAGCTTATTGCAGAAACAGAAGAGGAAGTAAAATTATATGACGGAGCATTGAGGCGCCGTCAGTTAAGGCTGATTCTTGGTGGCAAAATGAAGCCGGATGATGCTCTTGAATTGAAAGCTCTTTTCATTAAGGACTAACTTTCTACGTTTAACGTTTAACGTTAAACGTTAAACTTCACTTTGGTCTGTAATCAATCGGCAACATATTAGCTACCCGTTCATAGGACCAGAAGCCTGTATACTGCACCGCCAGCGGGTTTTCGAGTGTGCCGTTGGGATCAAGGAATACCTCAGTTTCTACCATTTCGATTGCTGATTGCACGCCATTCGGCAAATAACCATTTGTATGTCCTTTGTTGCGGAGATATTTTTTTTCGTAGGGTTCTTTTTTATATCGTACTACGAGTTCACCTTTCCATCGGAGTAACTTTTTATCAGGAACAGAATCTGAAACGAATAATATATCCTGAACCCTTGCAGTAATCGCTAAATCAGGGGCTCCCGATTTTTCATTTTTTCCCGGTAAACGAACTTTTATAGTTCCTCCATTGGTTGAAATGCTTTTTTTTGCACTGTCAGCCTTCCTTCTTAGGTAAATAACAAACTGTTCTTCTTCCAGCTTATCGGCAAGTAAAGAATGATAAAAATGCTGGGTACTTCCCTGGTAGGTCCGCATCCGGTTCCTCTCCCATTTACTGTGGGTACTCTTTTTATTATCCAGCTCTTCATACCTGCTGAAACCAAAAAAATAAGTGCGGCTATTGCCCTGGTCATAAAAAAATTCCTGGAGCTCGAAATATATCCGGTATCCCAGTTCGCGGTTTTCGATGATGATGGGAGCTTCAGAAAAGGCAATCATCGAACCCGGGCTTTCACCCTTCTCAAAAAAAATATCGTCTTCATTTTTTATCTTTGATTTTGCCGCAGCCTGTGATTGCCCAAGAAAATATTCCTTAAAAGTTGCCAGCCATTTTTTTCGCAGATCGGGCCGCATCACAACGATATTCCGCATTTGTTTCACAGCCGGAATTACACGAAAACTGATCCGCAGGAGCTGATCCCTAACTTCCACGCGATGAATTAATTTATCAAAACTTATATGAGAAATGATGATCTCATATATACCCGGCTTAATGCCGGACAGATTATAGTTGCCCTGTGCATCAGTGTTCGCACCGATAGTAGTATTGTTTATGTAAACAGAAGCATTGGGTACCGGGTCTCCCGTTTCATCACTGATGATCCTCCCTGTGATGGTGACCTGTGCGCATAAAGAATTGAATCTAAAAAGAATGGCTATTAAAACAAGGAGGCGGATACACCTGAACATCAATCAGAATTATTTGTCAAGTGCAGTCATCAGATGGTGCCTGCCTTTCATCATGAATTTACGGCTTTGTTCTATGGCATCCATCACCCTTTCCAGTATACCTTCAAGGGTTTCATCAGGAGAAAATTCCATCGGTGGTT
>JAATGW010000167.1 GCA_015654495.1 Chitinophagales bacterium | reverse complement strand
TCTTCTTTCAGCGCCTTGTTGATAACAGTTTCCAGATTTTTACCCAGATGCGAAAATTTCGGGTAGCGCTTGGGGTAAGGAAGACGCTTGGGTTTGGCCTTCAAAGATTCCCTGGTTGGTATCGGATAGGGACTTTCCACTTCCAGTTTGAAATCTGAAATAAGAAAGAGATGATCCCATAATTTATGTCTGAAATCTTCCACATTCTTCAGGTGCGGATTCAGAAAGCCCATCAGTTCAATCACCGCCTGTGAATTCCTCTGCCTTCTTTCATCGTCTTCAATTGTTAGCAAATGATCGATCATTTTCTGAATATGCCGACCATATTCTTTCATCACCAGGTGATTCCTCGTAGTATTATATTCCATGAAATGGTATTGGTAAATAACAAAAATAATCTTTTACGCCTGTATCCCCTAAAAAAAGGCCACTCTGAAAAGAGCGGCCGTTATCGGGGAAAAAAAAATAAGAATTTTATCTGATACTGATCCTTGTTACGGATTGTTCGCCGGTTTCCCGGTTCCGGATTCTCAGCCAGTATAGTCCCTGAATATGCTGCTTTTGCAGATTTACCTTCATAGATGTGGTTTTAGCCCCCTTTAACGCATGTCTTTCCAGCGTCTGCCCTGCTGTATTAACCAGTTGAATATCGAGATTACCTGTTTGGGGGCTCGCAAAATGCACCATAAAATCGCGGCCGGCAGGGTTTGGATATATTGTGGTATTTAAAGCACTGTTTTCTTTAAAAGAAAGCGCCTTTATCACCGAATAGCTTGATTTGCCTCTTGCATCAATCTGGCGGATCCTGAAAAACATTTCGCCGGTTGAACTGGCAGGATCAAAAACAAAGGAGTACTGATTGTTCTCCGAACCTTTTGATTGTTGTTCATTTACGGAATAGAATTTCTTTCCATCTGTACTGTATTCAACCAGATATGTCTTTGCATCCGGCGCAAAGGAGGTTGTCCATTGAAGATTGATTTTACCATCCTGCCTCAGCACCGAGAATCGCTCAATGGAGGTAGCCAGAACTATATTCGGACACCAGTAATAGACCAGCCTTAACTCAACCTGGCTTAGAGCCGCGACATTCAGACCGAAATTGTCATTTCCCTGTGTCATCAGGTAGCTACCGTTGTTGTAATAGGTCATCAGCAAATTTCCTGTTCCGATATAAGGAACCACATTTGTTGTTTGCTGCTGCATAAAAATGCCGTTGAACAAGGTATCCGGGCCTATAAAAATGGCAGTATCTGCATCAACCGTGGCCTGCCCCAGATCATAAGGGCCATAGTTTCTTGTAGTATTGGAACTCATGGAAACACCACCTGGCCCCGAAAAAGTGGTGACGCGTGTATAAATCATTTCATAAGTAACACGGGCAGTATTATCACGGTTAACCAGGTCCATATTCATAGTGGTCGTAACCCTTCCGGATGCACGAACACAGGAAAGCAGCCCCGTATCAGGATCAAACCTGGGGAAACTAATATTTTGATTAAAAGGCAGGATTCCGTTTCTGTTTCTTACATGAACTATCGAGTCAATCGGATCGCCATTAGGGCAGGAACACTGGGCATCTCCCGACAGAGGTATTCCTGTGAAAGAAAAAACCAGGGTCGAAATAATAATTGCGTACCATTGTTTCATAGGATAAAAATTGTTTGTTCATCAGGGTTGGGTCAGGGAATACGGTATAAAAATAATATCCCGTTTTCCCAATGTCAAGCTTTTTAACGCTTTTACATTTTATTGAAGTGAAAACACGTTATTTTTAATTCAACATTTTGTTTATTAATAAATAATACATGTAACAGGAATTTAATACATATAAAATTCCTAAGGCTTTGAGTATATGGAGATTATCATAGATGTACGTGAAAAATCAACAAATGCGGCAGAAAATCCAACAGCTTTCTTATTGGGATTCTGCAAAACCTGGCCTGAATTATTCCCCAACGACAGTATCAGCCTTTTAGGAAAAATCCCCATGCCGGAAACGGATCAGATACGTGTAATCAACATTCCAGACAGGTATGAACACAGGGGAAACCGCTTATCAGAAAAATATTTTTACGATTTCCGTTTACCGTCAATTTTGAAATCCAAACCGGAAGCCATCTTTTTGAGCTTTTCGGGTCAGGCATCCCTTTCCTTAAAAAATCCGCAGGTGTTTTTGTCAGGCTATTTTTCAGGTCACGATGGACAGGTTTCAAATCTGATTCCAAACAGATTCAGATTCAGAAAAATTGCGGAAAGGCTGAAGGCGGTCGTTTTTGCCACGGGGTATGAGAAGAATAGCATTGAAAAAATGTATCCGAAAATTACCGGCAAATCAAACCTGATTTTTCCTCCGGTGACGGAAAATCCGGGTGAGTGGTCTGAATTACAAAAAGAAGCCAGCCTTGCCAGGTTTGCAGGTGGTAAGGAGTATTTTCTATGGGAAAGTAATGAGGTAACAGAACTGCTTTTCACCTCTGTTCTTAAGGGATTTTCTGCCTTCAAAAAAAGACAGCAGACGAATATGCAATTAGTACTGGCCGGCAGCGCTTTTCAACGAAAAGAACTGATTCATTTATTGCAGGGATTCAAATATAAAGCTGATGTACATCACCCCGGATCATTAACAAATGAAGAAGAAAATGCACTATGCAGGTCAGCATATGCCATTCTCTTTCCTTCGGCTGGTGCTGAAACAGAAAGGAAAATGATGTTGGCTATGCTCCGCCGGATACCGATGCTTTGCGCTGATATGTCTTTATTGAAGAACCTTGCAGGCAGCAATGCGCTGTTTTTCGATCCTGACAACCCTGATGACATCAACCGGCAGCTGTCGATTATTTTCAAAAATGAAAATCACAGGTCTGAGCTTTCGCAACTTGCTTTTCAACAGGTGACGAGGCATAACCGGACTTATGTCTTAAAAGCTATAAGAGAAATTCTGCAAGGGCTGCAAGGTGGAGCGGGCATTCCTTAACTTTACCATTTTATCTGAATATAAATCCGATGAACGTTTCAACTATTACAATAGATGTGGCCCTTGATCAGAAAAAAATTCCGGAACAGATTCTGTGGAATGCCACCCAGTCCAATTCCGCTGAGCAGCAGCAGGCTAAAGCGATGATGCTGGCATTCTGGGATGGGAATGAGAAAGCAGCTCTCAGAATAGATCTCTGGACAAAGGAGATGATGGTTGATGAAATGGCAGATTTTTATTACCAGAATCTTATGACGATGGCAGATACCCTGGAAAGGGCCACACATCAACAGGAATTAGTGGATGATATGAAAAAGTTTGCGAAGGCTTTTTTTGCAAAATTCAAAGATCTTCAGAAAAAAGCGGCTGATGAAGGACGTTGATCAGATTATTCAGAACCCAACATAATTGCCTAACCGAATTTTACTATAACATAATCCAGATTATATGTCGCTTGAATTAACGGTAAATGAGCAGATAAAAAAGGCTATGCTTGCAAAAGATGAAAAAGGATTAAGGTCTTTGCGCGCGATAAAAGCTGCGATTCTTATTGCAAAAACTTCCGAGGGAGCGAAAGAGACGCTTAGTTCTGATGATGAAATCAAAATCCTGCAAAAGCTGATAAAATCAAGAAAAGATTCATTGGAGATATTTGTTCAGCAAAACAGGGAAGATCTTGCAGTTAAGGAAAGGGAAGAGATTGAAGTGATTGAAAAATACCTGCCTGCACAAATGAATGAAGAGGAGTTGAATCAGGCGATAAGTGCTATCATTGCACAAACAGGCGCAAATTCGCCCGCAGATATGGGAAAAGTAATGGGATTGGCTACAAAACAACTGGCAGGAAAAGCAGACGGAAAAGCAATTTCAACCGTAGTAAAGACTTTACTGGCAAAATAGTTTTTATCATATGGCTGTAGACCTGGTGTTTCTTTTACTGATGATTTTTGCGGCTATCCGGGGGTTTTCGCGTGGATTGATTATGGCAGTTTTTTCTTTTATTGCTTTTTTTGTAGGTCTGGCGGCAGCATTAAAACTATCTGCTACTGTTGCAAACTCGCTCAGAGAACGTACCGACAACGTACCTTCTCAGTGGTGGCCGGTTATAGCATTTGTAGCGGTTTTTATAGTTGTTGCCCTGATTGTGAAGATGGCGGGAACCGTGGTTGAAAAAACATTAGAGCTGGCAACCCTCGGATGGATAAACCGGATCGGGGGATTTCTGATCTATGCCGTTTTATATATACTTATTTACAGTGTTTTATTGTTTTTTCTGAGGGAGATGAAATGGCTGTCCATCGAAACATTGAACAAATCGGTTATGTATCCATATATTGAACCCTGGGGTCCATGGGTCATAGCAGCAATTGGAAGCTTGATTCCGGCGTTTAAAGATGTGTTCAGTGATTTGCAGGATTTCTTCGGTGAAGTGAATGACAATATCAAAAAATAATCTGCTGATTAACAAAGCATAATGAATAAAATACGGTATAGTGTCGGGTTTTTATTTTCTTTGCGCCTTGGGCAGGTAATTGAGGAGAAAAAATTATTTTAGCATTTGACGATTTGTAACCGCCACTCAAACTGATGTTGTACGAAGTTAAACAGGAAGCTAAATTTAAGTTTATTGAAGAAGGCGAGGGAGAACCGTTGCTTTTGCTCCATGGCCTATTTGGCGCATTGAGCAATTTCGAGGGTATTCTCAATTATTTCAAACACCATAATAAGGTGGTGGTTCCGATTTTACCATTATTTGATCTGGATCTGCTGCATAGCACTGTTGGTGGCCTTGAAAAATATGTTCACAAATTCATTGAACATCGTGGCTACACAGATATTCACCTGCTGGGCAATTCCCTCGGAGGTCATGTAGCTTTGCATCATGTACTAAAGCATCCGGAGCGGATAAAGTCCATTATACTGACCGGTAGTTCAGGACTGTTTGAAAATGGAATGGGGGATACTTATCCTAAAAGAGGTGACTACGAGTATATCCGCAAAAAAACCGAGCTCACTTTTTATGACCCAAAGACTGCCACAAAGGAATTAGTGGATGAAGTTTACGGTATTGTGAACGAAAGACTCAAGATCATAAAAATCATTTCGCTTGCAAAAAGTGCCATCCGCAATAATCTTGGCGACGAACTTAATCAGATAAAACAACCCACCCTGTTAATCTGGGGAAATAATGACGCGATTACGCCACCCTTTGTCGGGCATGAGTTTCAGAAGCTCATACCCAATAGTGAATTGTATTTCATTGACAAATGTGGTCATGCGCCAATGATGGAAGTACCTGATGAATTTAACAGGATTTTACACCTCTTTTTGCAAAAACTGAACGAGCCAGCAGCGGTTACCAAATAATTGTAGTCTACATTTGTTTTATTACAGTGTAAGACTAACATGTTTTGTGGCCAGCTCATATCATCAGACGTCAACGCAAGAAGCCTCGGGGATTCTGTGGGTTTTGTATTGGCTCAGATGGAAGAGCTCAAAGTTGAGCACCTTCCGGTGGTGGAGGGCGATAAATACCTGGGGCTGATCGCAGAAGACGATTTACAGGATACCGGAACTGATACGCTTTTATCTGAGATGCAGGATTATTTTATTCATTCTTCTGTTCAGGTGAATGACTATTTTCTGGTGGCTGTAAAAATTGCACATGTAATGCAGATCGATATTATCCCGGTGATGAATGAAAAAAAAGAAATGGAAGGGGTGATCAGGAGAGACAGGTTATTCAGGGAACTGGCGCATTTAACAGGCGCCGAGGAATATGGAAGTATGATTGTACTCGAAATGGAGCAGAAAGATTATTCAGTTGGAAACCTGAACAGACTTGTTGAATCGAATGACGCAATCATTACACAGCTGAACACCTGGTTTGATAAATCAGTAAACACACTCACTGTCGTATTAAGAATCAATAAGGAGGAAATTTCAGATATCGTTGCAACTTTCCAGCGCCATGACTATACCGTGAGGTATTATCTTGGCGAGGAACTTTTCCGCAATGAACTCCAGTCAAACCTCGACCACCTGATGAATTATCTTAATATCTGAACCATTCCAAAGGTTTCACCACCATCCGGCATCCAAATAAAGATCAGCACTATCCTTTTATAAAGCAGGGCCTGAAAATTGAAATACCCTATTAAACAAGATTCCTTATTTTACCTTATGGTCGAACGGTGGAAATACCTGGCAACTGCATTAGCGGGAATCCTGCTATTCAGTTGTATTTCAGCCCAGGATAAAAAGGATGAACCGGAATTTCAGGACCATAAAATTCTCAAACAATCTTATCTCACCATCAGGGATATTGTTATAAAGGGAAATAAGAAAACAAAAAAACACATAGTTCAGCGTGAAGTAAAACTTTTGAAAGGCCAGGCCTACACCATTTCAGATATTCTTTCCTATATAAGAACGAGCCGGCAAAACCTGATGAATACATCCCTTTTTGTTGATGCAACTGTGGATTTTACCAACTGGAATAATGATTCTCTGGATATAGTTGTAGATGTTAAAGAGAGATGGTATTTTTTCCCTGTGCCTTATTTCCGCCCGGTTGACCGCAACTGGAATGTATGGATTAACCAGTACAAGGTTAGTTTTGATAGAGTAAACTATGGGATCAAATTCAACTGGAATAATGTTACGGGCCGGAATGATAAAATAAATATTTTTCTGATTAACGGATATACAAGGCAGATAGCGGCAACTTATTATAACCCCTATGTCGATAAAAAACTTGTACATGGTTTAGGTGGAGATATCTCTTATTCACAAACCCGGGAAATCAATTATACCACAAGGAAAAATCAGCAGTTGTTTTTCAAGGATGAAAATAAATTCGTCAGGACACAGATGTATTTTGGATTATCCTATTCCTATCGTAAAGGATCCATTGCACGGCATTATGTAAAGTTAGGTGTTCAGTTTGAGCAGGTGGCCGATACCGTTATGCAACTCAACCCCAAATTTTTTGCCGACAAAAAGAATAATGTTGTGTTCCCTGAACTCAGATACCGCTACCAATACCTGAACGTGGACTATATTCCATATCCAAGTAAAGGTTATACCATTGAATTTGATTTTCTGAAACGCGGCCTGGGCAAACAAACCATGGATATGTGGCAGTTCCGGTTAAGGGCTTCCAAATATTTTCAGCTGCCATGGAAACTTAATTATGGAATAATGGGTGAAGCCAACCTCAAGCTTCCGTTTGATCAGCCATTCTATAATCAGCCATTGCTGGGTTATTCTGATTCTTATCTCCGTGGCCTTGAATATTATGTGATTGACGGCGTAGCCGGGGGCTTTGTACGCAATACACTTCGTAAGGAGCTCCTTTCATTCAGATGGAAAACAGGGCTGAAATCGAGAACCTATGGATCCATACCTTTTAAGATTTATGCCAAAGCATATGGTGACTTCGGTTTTGTGTATAATAAGGATAACATCACAGGTAATATGCTCACCAATAAATTTATGTATACCGGTGGTTTTGGTATCGATATCCTCACTATTTATGATGTTGTGTTAAGGCTTGAATACAGTTTCAACCAGCTGAATGAAAGAGCTTTCTTCTTTCATAAAAATGATTTCTGATTTATCTCATATCTCACGGCATTGTCCGCCTGAAGTCTGTATGCTAAAGATTGCTTATTTTCAACACCGCTTTGATTTAGTATTAACCGCTGAATAATAAAGAACTTACTTCATGAAGATTGCCATTTACAGCCGCGGCGGAGATCATATACAACTGGCCGACCTTCAGAAACTTTGTGACGCCCTCAACGGCGAAAGAATAAATCCGGTTATTCATCGTGACATCTTTAATCAGCTGAAGGACGGACTAAATAACGCCGACGCATACTCGGTTTTTGGCAGCTCAGAGGATCTCGACGATTCATTTGATTGCATGATAAGTTTAGGCGGCGACGGAACTATGCTGGATACGGTTACGCTTGTACGTGATAAAAATATTCCGGTACTGGGGATAAATTTCGGAAGGCTTGGATTCCTGGCAAGCCTTGGAAAAGAAAACCTGGATGCAGCCGTTCAGTCGCTCGTAACAAGGTCTTTCGGAGTTGATAAAAGAACCCTTGTTCACCTTGATGCAAATATTCCGCTTTTTGGAGATACTCCATATGCTCTGAATGAATTCGCCATCCACAAAAGGGAAACATCTCCCATGGTTAAAATCCACACCTACCTCAATGGTGAATTCCTGAATACGTACTGGGCTGACGGATTAATCGTGTCGACGCCAACCGGCTCAACAGGATATTCACTCAGTTGCAACGGACCGGTTGTTTTTCCTGAATCCCAGAGTTTTGTTATAACGCCTGTAGCACCTCACAACCTGAACGTCAGGCCAATTATAGTACCCGATAATAATGTTATTTCTTTTGAAGTAGAGGGGCGAACCGATCAGTTTATCTGTGCATTGGATTCCCGCCGGGAAACAGTTGACAAGCAGGTTCAGCTTGCTGTTAAGAAAGAAGATTTTACCATTAGCCTGATCAGGCTGAATGAAAAGAATTTTCTGCAGACGCTGAGGGAAAAGCTGGCCTGGGGTTTTGATACCAGGAACTAATGACGTTGAACGTTTAACGTTTAACGTTTTAAGTGGACTAAAAAATCTGTACTTTCGTTATTTTACCAATATGAGATTTCTGAGCCTGATTTGTTTACTGATTTGCTGTCAATTTAAAACTATCGCCCAGCCTCAAGCTTTTGTTAATGAGGGAGAATTCGGTGTTTCAATTGGCATGGCACATTATTTTGGTGATCTTAATAACCGGGCTGCTTTAAACAGACCTAAAATAGCGCTCGGCGTTTTTTACCGCAAACAGTTCGGCGACTATATCGGTGTTCGTTTGGCCGGCCATTATGCTCAGCTTGGATATTCAGATATTTACAGCAACAATGAATACCAGCGCAGAAGAAACCTGAGCTTCAATACCAATCTCTGGGAACTGGCTGTACAGGGCGATTTTAACTCTTTCCGCTTTGTGCCGGGTAATCCGGAATCTATATTCACTCCCTATGTAACTATGGGAGTTGGGTTTTTCAATTATGACCCTAATGCC
>JAATGW010000470.1 GCA_015654495.1 Chitinophagales bacterium | reverse complement strand
ATTTGCGATGCTGCTCAGTATAAAATTTTGCTTCTTCTTTCAGGCTATGCACTGTTCGTTCCAGTACGCCTGTAAGTCGCCAATCCTTTTTTGCAGTATCCCAGGCGATATTGTCGGCGCGGAGATTATAAACGACTTTATGATTGATAACTTTTTCCATGAAAAAACTACCACCTGATTTAGCGGCAGTATCATAGTACCTGATGCCTGCATAACTGAAGGAATCAATACGCATATAAATACTGCGCGAAACAGACTGCATATTTGTTCCCTTTACATATTTTGCTTCAAAACCGGTGCGGACACCATTTGCTTTTGGGATAACATACCAGTTACATATCCATAAAATGCCACCCAGTAACAGGCCACCAATTAAATATGGCCGGAGAATTCTTCTTAAACTAACACCACTTGCAAGTATGGCAATAAATTCCGATCTGTTTGCCATTTTTGAACTAAAAAATATCACGGAAATGAAAACAAATAATGGAAAAAGCAGGGATATTATATAGGGAACAAATCCGATATAGTAGTTCATCAACACAAAGCCTGCATCCAGATCATGCTTTACAAAATCGTCCATTTTTTCGCTCATATCAATTACCGTAGAGATTACGGTAAGCAGGATAACGGAAAAGAAAAATGTACTGAGGAATTTCCAGAAAATATACCAATCGATCTTCTTCATGAATTGCGAAGATAGCGACGTTTAACTTTTTTCGTTGTTCGCTGATTGTTAAACAGGTGCAGGCGAGGGCGATTACACAGGCATTACTCAGTTTCCTAACACAGGATACATGATGATATTCCCTTCATTGAATTCCGACTTGATCCACATTTTTTCACTGGTCCGGTATTCAAAAGTGTAGAGATTAATCCACCCGGAGATTGAATTATAGGTTTGCGCAATGAATGCGGTCCCAACTCTTTTGATTCGAACCAGCGATAGCGGAACCACGGAAGAATCAATTGTTTTAATAACCTGTTTGCCTTTTATATAGTCACCGATCAAAAATTTACCACCAGCCCGTGCAATCCAGATCAGGTCATCTTCACGCGTGCTGTCTTTATATTTCACCTCATGCAGTGAGCTGTCATTGTCAAGACACAAAACACCCGAATATCCGACAGTATCGGTAAACATCATTTCAACAAATCCATTGCCGTTCAAAAACTGACCGGAACTCATGGCAAGGGTACCTGCTCCTTTCGAACCCCATACACCCATCGGAGATTGTACCAGGTGACCAGTCAGTCTATCAAATACAACAGGAGTACCCGGCGATGAAATTGCAGGAGGTTTGGTAACGGCTCCTGAATCCAGAATTACAAAATCAGACAATTTCGATCCATATTTCCCGAACTTAAATTCGTCGTAATAAGCTTCGATCGTCCCGTTATAACAAGGATAACCCCAACCCATACCTGTTGAATCACTCCATGTCCATTTATAAAGGCCCTGCAATACATAGGCTTCCGGCGATCTGCCCGTTCCGTTAAGCCAGTTAGGACCATGGTGTTCCCAAACAAGCACACCGTTTTTATATAGTTTTATATATCCGGAATCTGCCTGTGTAAAATTTCTATTCACCGCCCAGTCGGTCCATTCACCTTTAATAACAGGTCCGATATCATTCACAATCTCGCCCTTTACTTTTCCGTCGGGAAGGATATTTACAACCACTACATGCATTCTGTCTTTCAAAATTTCCAGTCTGAATGGTGTGGCATAATTATCAGGAGTTGCTTTTGTACTGAAGAGCACAGATACAGGTGTACAATCATCAACCCAGGTTTTGGGGATCAGTAAAGAAGCTGACATCCAGTTGAATCCTACAAATTTTGTTGCCGGCTGATTCCATGAAAGTTCAGCACGCATACTAACTGGCTTATAGGTTGGATTTTTTGTTACTGAAACTTTATAACTTTTCTTTCCCTTACGTGCAAAATCCGAGGAAACCGTAATGCTTGTTTTTTCATTTTTATTGTAGACATCATTACCGATTCCTGTATAAAAACTCCAGCGTGATAAGGGAAGCTGAGCCCATTCTGATAATGGCTGTATTTCAGGTTCATCCTCGCATTTATCGTAAAAAAATATATTGTCGGATACATCAGGCTGCGGTGCTGTAACCACTACCTGTACTTCGTCGTTAGTGACAAATCCGGTATTATCTGAAACTGAAAGCCGGAATTTATATGTTCCCTGTTTGAGATTTAATACTGTGGTAGAGAGCTGGGCATTGTCAACAATTTTTACAGAAGTATCACCCGAAAGTCTTGACCATTCTATTTTCGAAATCACACCATCACTATCATGTGCGGAACCACGGAGAGTTGCTGCATTTTTGGGTGGAATAATGGTGATCGTTGAACCTGCATCAACAATGGGCGGAAGGTTTTTTGAACTATCAGGTACAATTACAAAATCCTCGAGTTTTGCTGCAGTATTCCCAAACCTGATTTCATCATAATAAACAACACGCTGATCGTTTACCAGGCTGGGGCCCCGTCCTTCACCGGTAGAATCATTCCATGGCCACTTGTAAATTCCCAGCGGCATATACATTTCGGCATAGTGGCCTTTTTCAATCCAGTTTCCACCTGTATGGTTCAATACGAGTTTACCATTTTTATAAAGCTTTATATAACCACTGTCGTTCTGGGTAAAATTGCGGTTCATTATCCAATCAGTCCAAACCCCTTTATCAACCGGACCCAGATCATACAAAAACTTCCCGGTATGCGTTGCAGAATCACTTATCACAATTCCTTCAAAATACCAGTGGCCCTTCATTATATACATAAAGGACGGTGTCGGATGATCATATGGAACAGGGATTGCACAGAACAATACACCGTCAGGCGTAACGTCATCGGCAAACCAGGTAGGAATCAGAATGGAAGCTGCTACCCAGCGAACGCCTGTTTTTACATTATTTGATGTGATATTCCAGGCAAGTTCTGAACGGGTTGTTGCAGTAAGTCCGGTAGCTCCGTAAGTTGTATCTTTTTGAATACTGAATCTATAGCTATACTTTCCTTTTCTGGAAAAAGAATCTGATACCTGGAGTTTAGAAGTACCGGAATTGATGAGGCCGGTATCTTTAGGTTTGATATTTCCCTGAAAATATTGCCAGTTGCCCGCATTTCCTTCCCAGTTAATCACAGGCATGAGCTCGCAATTATCATACAGGATGATTTGCTTTTGCGCGAAGGCGCCAGTGAAACCAAAAAAAAGCACCAGCAACGATAATTGTTTCATATCCGCATTCTTATCTGCCCCAATACAATCGCAGCCGAAAACCGGTCACGATGCAGAGGAAGATTATTCTACATGAGCATCGGGCTGCATTCAATTTTGTGCACAGCCCGCCCAGTGTGATATTGCGTTAGCACGACGATACTTTACAGCATTCACTGCAGAATCACTGGAAATCGAGAGAATATTTGGATTAAGCTTGGTGAGAGAATTCTCAGATCAGAGGATTTGGAAACTCCTGGAAGCGTCCGGTATAATCAGAGTAAGTATACCCGGGCTTGAAACCTGTTTAAACTATAGATCCGGATATAGGCGTTCCCGGATTTACAGTAAGCACATTCAGTGCAATTTATAGTAATTTTTCTATTAACATGTGGAAACTTACTATATATTTTTCAGTGCCGAATACCTGAGTTATTTATTTCATATGGCAGTAGCTGGTTCTCAGTTTCTTGATGGAAACTGCTGTGAGCTTATCAGGTAGCGCTGATATCAGCCTTTCCGCTATTGATCAGATTCAGGGCTGGCAGGTCCATACCCGTTCTATGAAGCGGGCATCCTTTTTAAAATCCGAAAGCGAATCATTTATCGTAACTATTTCGCCTTTGGAATTAAAATAACCAGGAACCCAGCTGCAGGCGGGACCACCATACTGAAGTACATAAATGAAATCCCCCTTCCATTGGAAAAGGTCGATGTATGGATCACAGATACAATCCTTATTATCCGCTATATAAGCCAGTATCGCCGCAGGAATCTCTTCAGGGATCTTTTCATCCCTGGTACAGGAAGCAATGGAAAACAGCGTTAGTCCGGTTAATAACAAAAATGTGATTTTCATAATTGTGAGTTGACTCACTGACAACAATGACATTACCGCCGTTGCGCAAATTCAATTATTAAATGTTGAGAAAGAGGAAGAGGAAAACCAGGAAACAGAAAGAGCTAGAGAAAGAGAAAGAGGAAGAGGAAAACCAGGAAACAGTAACAGGAAAAAAACCCCTGGGTTAAACGTTAAACATCTAAGAACTATAAACTATGAACTATGAACTATGAACTTAACATCCTCCAAACGCCGGCTGTTCCCTTTTGCCTTTTGCCTCTTGCCTACTGCCTTCTTTTGCCGGTAAGGCGGGGTGCCGGAAAGGAGGCGGGATTAAATAATATCCTGTATTTCTTCGCCATCCCGTCGTCCCGTCTTACCGGCAGAAAAGCTATACACTAAAATCAATCATGAAAGAATTTTCTAATCT
>JAATGW010000677.1 GCA_015654495.1 Chitinophagales bacterium | reverse complement strand
TTAGTTGATAGTTCCGCACCTTATTCAGGCATAACAATAAAAAATGGTTTTATTGATGGCGGTAAGCAGAGCTGAAGATGACATTGAAAAAGAGGTCGCATCATCGTTAACCGGTTCTTTTGGAAAATTATCCGGATTTTCTCCCATCACTTTATACTTACCATTATCGCTTGTTATTTCAATACCAAAATTCTTATCAATATTGAATGTCAACGGCTGTTCAGGCAGGTTTTTGAGTGAATCCATGAGTATTTTAGCGGGAATACATACTTTACCGCTGTCTTTGGCTTCAATCTCCATATGGATTTTCATCACTGTTTCCAGATCGGTGGCAACAACAGTCAGCTTATTCTTTTCTATTTCAAACAGGTAATCTTCCAGGATGGGGAGAACGGTATTTGCATTAACTACACCACTGATCTGCTGTAACTGTTTTAATAAGGCCGAAGAGGAAACAATGAATTTCATGATCTTTGATCTTTACCGTTGGGATTTCAGCAAATATATGTTGATGGGGCCTGTTCTTAAGTGCAATTTTTGAACATTTTGAGCAAGATACCAACAGTTGCCTTTTCGGAAAATGATATTGGCACAGAACCAAAAATCAGGGAAAAAAACATGGTTTCAGAAGAATAAACTCTTTCTGATTCAGGAAAAAGCAGGCAAATTGGCGAAAAGGAAGAAACAGCTATGATTACCAGAAAAAATCTGACACCACAAATGGCCCTGCCCAGGATAATGCAGTATTGTTCCTACCAGGAACGGTCCCATGCAGAGGCTAAAAATAGATTGTACGGTTTCGGCTTACATAAAACAGACGTAGAAACAATTATTTCAAAACTGATTGAAGAAAACTACCTGAACGAAGAACGTTTTGCATCGGGATTTGCAAGAGGAAAATTCAGAATTAAAAAATGGGGAAGAATCAAGATCAGTTATGAACTGAAACAGAAACAGGTTAGTACTTATAATCTGCGCAAGGCTTTGGAAGAAATAGATGAGGAAGAATATCAGAAAACCATTTATAAACTTGCAGATAAAAAATGGAAGCTATTGGCAAAATCTACAGAAAGTCCTTTGATGCTTCGCGCAAAAGTTTCAAGCTGGCTGATTAGTCGTGGGTTTGAACCTATGCTTGTTCGTAAAATAATACTCGGATACGAGCAGGAATTAAAGAAGCTTTAATTTTAATCTATGTCAGCACTAACGGTTTCATTGGTTCAAACAAATCTCTTTTGGGGCGACAAAGACGCGAACCTGAAAATGCTGGCTGAAAAAATTCGCGGTATAAAGGAAAGAACAGAACTGGTTGTTCTTCCGGAAATGTTTAGTACCGGATTTAATATGGAAGCTGCTGCGCTAAGCGAGCCGATGGACGGAAATACGGTTAAATGGATGAGTAGCCTTTCTGCAGAAAGAAAAATCATCCTGACCGGAAGCGTGATCATCAAGGAAAACGAAGATTATTTCAACAGGTTGATATGGATGCTGCCGAATGGCGAATCCGGTCATTATGATAAGCGACATTGCTTCAGTTTTGCCGGAGAGGGTGAAGTGTACACGGCGGGAAACCGGAGATTTATTGCTTCAGTCAAAGGCTGGAAAATTAATTGCTGTATCTGTTATGACCTGCGGTTTCCGGTTTGGTCGAGGCAGAAGTTTGATCCGCATGCGGAGGAGCCGATACCGGAATATGATCTCCTGATTTATGTTGCCAACTGGCCTGAACGCCGGAGCCTCGCCTGGAAAACGCTCCTACGGGCACGGGCAATCGAAAACCAATGCTATGTAATTGGAGTGAATCGCATAGGGGAAGATGGCCATGGCATTTATCATAGCGGCGATAGTATGGTGATCGATCCGATGGGAGAAATCCTGTACGAAAAAGCCCATGAAGAAGAAATATTTACTATTACATTGAACAGGGAACATTTGCTGGAAATCAGGGAGAAGTACAGGTTCTGGGAGGATAGAGATGCTTTTATGATTTTGTGAACAGCCGTTTAACGTTCAACGTATAACGTCAGACTGTCTAAAAACTAATCGTACAGTCTGAAATATTCGGGTACCTCTCCGAATCGATTTGCATACAGACAATTGTCGAGGGGTGTTTTTTGAGTTATTAGACAGTCTGACGTTAAAAACAAGAAACCTGTAATATTTCTGCTCCTATTGATACTAACTTTTCTGAAACTATTCAACAGATGAAAAAATTTACACGCCGGTCATTTCTGGAATTCGGCAGTTTTGGAATTGCCGGTGCCGGTCTGGCATTCACGCCCAAAGCCAATAATAATGCATCGGATACGAAAAAGTTGAATATAGCCATCTGTGGTCTTGGCCGATACGGAACCTATCTCGCAGAAGGCATGGAAACAGCTGAGTATTGTCGTGTTGCCGGCATCATCACCGGAACTCCGTCAAAAGCAGCAACCTGGAAAAAGAAATACAATATTCCGGATAAGAATATTTACAACTACCAGAATTTCGATTCTATAGCAACGAATAAGGATATTGATCTGGTGTATGTTGTTCTTCCCAATGCAATGCACAAGGAATATGTGATACGTGCTGCGAAAGCCGGCAAGCATGTAATTGTAGAAAAGCCGATGGCAATTACGGCTGCGGATTGCCGTGAGATGATCGATGCATGTAAAAAAGCAGGTGTACAACTTGCGATGGGTTACCGCCTGCATTATGAACCATATCATATCGAACTCAGAAGACTGGGGCAGCAGAAGATATTTGGAAATGTAAAAATTATGGAAGCATCATTAGGATATATCTCCAGTAATCCCGATGAATGGCGTGTGCACAAAGCTTTATCTGGCGGCGGTCCGCTGATGAACCTCGGCGTTTACTGTGTACAGGTTGCAAGATATGTAACAGGTGAAGAGCCCGTATCTGTCTCCGCGCAATTTGGCCCGGTAACAAACAAAGAAATTTTCAAAGAAGTTGAAGAATCAATTACCTGGCAACTCGGTTTTTCCGGCGGTGCTGTTTGTAATTCAACAAGCACTTATAATTGCGGAATCGATCGGTTTTATGCAGGTGCAGAAAAAGGGAGTTTCGAATTAAGCCCTGCAATCAGTTACGGTCCATTTATCGGAAAAACAAGTGCAGGCCCACTGAGCTTCCCCACCATCAATCAGCAACAGGTGCAATGCGACGAGATCAGTATAAAAATACTGGCAGGGGAGCCATTACCCGAACACATCAAAGGGGAAGAAGGCCTGAAAGATATGATTGTGCTGGAAGCGATTTACAAATCAGCAGAGAGCGGGGGGAAGAAGTTATCAATCAACTGATTCGATGCCGGTCTTCACTAATGAACCACTCCGGATTATTGCCTTTACAGTTTCTATTTTAAGATCAATACCCTGCCGTATTGCAGGTGAACTCGG
>JAATGW010000090.1 GCA_015654495.1 Chitinophagales bacterium | reverse complement strand
TGAACCCGCCCGGCATAAATTGCTGGATGTGGTCGGCGATCTGGCTTTAATAGGTTATCCGATCAAGGCACATATCATTGCAAACAGGCCAGGGCACTATTCTAATGTAGAATTTGCAAAAAAGATTAAACAGTACATTAAGAAAAATAAGCATGTAAAAGACGTGCCTGTTTATGATCCTAATCAGCAACCTGTTTTTACTACCCAGCAGATTGAAAAGAGGCTGCCGCACAGGTATCCTTTTCTTCTGGTAGACAAAGTAATTGAATTAACAGACACGGTAATTGTAGGCATAAAAAATGTAAGTTTCAATGAGCCCTTTTTCCCCGGGCATTTTCCTGGAAACCCGGTAATGCCTGGAGTTCTACAGATAGAGGCTCTTGCACAAACAGGCGGAATTCTTGCTATTAATACCCTGCCCCCGGGAGATTACGATACTTATTTTGTTAAAATCGATAATTGCAAATTCAAGCTAAAAGTGGTTCCGGGCGACACGATGATTCTCAAAATGGAGCTTATGGGCCCGATCCGCAGAGGACTTTGCGAGATGCACGGTACTGTTTATGTGGGCAATAAGATCGCTACCGAAGCAACCCTCATGGCGCAGCTCGTAAAAAGAGGTTGATCGTGAACTGCGGAATAGTTTATTTTTGCCCGGCATGTCACAAACATGTCGTCGATCCGGAAAACAATTCTGAAACAATTCAAGGCACATTTCATTGATATTAACTGATTCCATGATCCATCCGCATACGTATATTCATCCGAATGCCAAACTGGCTACGAATGTAAAGGTTGACCCCTTTACAGTCATTCATCATAATGTGGAAATTGGTGAAGGTACCTGGATCGGAAGCAATGTAACTATCATGGAAGGCGCCCGCATCGGGCGTAACTGCAGGATATTTCCTGGTGCAGTTATTTCAGCCGCACCTCAGGATCTGAAATTTGAAGGTGAAGAAACAATAGTTCAGATAGGCGACAACACTACCATACGCGAATTTGTAACTATACATCGCGGAACCCGGGATCGATGGAAAACAGTAGTTGGAAATAATTGCCTGATCATGGCCTACAGCCATATCGCACACGACTGTGTGATTGGTAATAATTGTGTGATGAGCAATAACACACAGATTGCAGGTCATGTAATTATGGGAGACTATGCGATTCTTGCCGGTATGTGTGCCGTTCATCAGTTTGTAAAAATCGGCCAGCATGCTTTTATATCAGGAGGTTCACTTGTGGGAAAGGATATACCACCTTATATTAAAGCAGGTCGTCAGCCCCTGAGTTATGCAGGTGTGAACTCTATCGGTCTGAAAAGAAAAGGATTCACTGTAGAAAAGATCAACCATATTCTCGATATCTACAGGTATATATATAACAAAGGAATGAACACTACCCAGGCTGTTCAATTTATCGAAGAAGAATTCCCGGCTACGGATGAACGTGATGAGATAGTAACATTTATCCGGGAAAGCGGAAGAGGTATCATCAAACGTTACTCCAAAACAAGTATTGATGAGGATCTCAATGACTGAAGCCGGTAAGCGCTTTAACAGGGATTGGATCTTCAGAAATTTCAACTTTCATTTTCAGCAGGGTGGCCGGTATGCGATAACCGGGCATAATGGATCAGGAAAATCCACGCTCCTGCAGGTTATTGCGGGCTCAATGGATTTGAGTGCAGGAAATATTGAACTCAACCATTTCAATAATCCAATTGATACCGAGCATCACTTCAGGTATATTTCCATCTGTGCTCCATATCTCGAACTTATAGAGGAAATGAGTGCAACAGAATTTCTCACTTTCCATAAAAGTTTTGCCGCAATGAGCAAGGATGTGACCATTGAGGAAGTACTTACAGCTTGCGGATTAGAGAAACCCGGAAGAAAACAGATCCGGTTTTTCAGCAGCGGGATGAAACAACGCCTTAAACTCGCTCAGGCCATTTTTTCTGCAGCTCCTGTATTGTTGCTGGACGAGCCATGTACAAATCTCGACCGCAATGGAATTGACTTATACCTTCAGCTGATTGAAAAATGGTGTTCGGAAAAAATGATCATCGTGAGCAGTAATGATGAAACAGAATACCAGTTCTGTACAGATGTTATTTCAATCCATGATTATAAAACTTAGGAGAGGCATAGATTTCTACATCGCCCGGGCTTTCACTTATCAATTCTTACAACTACTTTTGTGCAAATTTTAAACATGCAGAAAGACGGCGTCATATTTGATCTCATTGGTAAAGAATTGCAGCGTCAACGCAATGGTATTGAATTGATTGCTTCTGAAAATTTTACATCACAACAGGTGATGGAAGCAATGGGTACCTGCCCTACCAACAAGTATGCGGAAGGATATCCGGGTAAAAGATACTATGGCGGTTGTGAAGTAGTAGATGAAATTGAAACAATTGCGATTGACAGATTAAAAAAGATCTTCAGGGCGCAATGGGCCAATGTACAACCTCATAGTGGCGCCCAGGCAAATATGGCGGTTTTCATAGCCTGCCTCAAACCCGGCGATAAAATTCTCGGTCTCGACCTGAGTATGGGTGGTCATCTCACCCATGGCAGTCCGGCTAATTTCAGCGGTAAAAATTACCATGCACTTTTTTATGGAGTAAAAAAAGAAACCGGACTTGTGGATTATGAACAGCTTGAAACAGTGGCAAGGACCGAAAAACCGAAAATCATTATTTGCGGTGCTTCTGCCTATAGCCGCGACTGGGATTATGCGAGAATACGCGCGGTAGCGGACGAAATCGGGGCTCTGGTGATGGCTGATATTGCACATCCTGCCGGACTGATAGCAAAAGGTTTGCTGAACGATCCTTTCGATCATTGCCATATCGTTACTTCAACAACACATAAAACTCTCCGTGGTCCCAGAGGCGGTGTTATTATGCTCAGGCATGATTTCGATAACCCCTGGGGACTAAAAGATCCTAAAGGAAATATCCGCTCCATGAGTGCGCTTCTCGATCTGGCTGTATTTCCCGGAATGCAGGGTGGCCCATTGATGCATGTGATTGCTGCCAAGGCCGTATCATTTGAAGAAATTCTCTCAGAAGAGTTTACCGTTTACCAGAAACAGGTTCAGCAGAATGCCCAGGCGATGGCGGCTGAATTTGTAAAAAGAGGCTATAACCTGATCAGTAACGGAACAGATAATCACCTGATGTTAATTGACCTCCGGAATAAAAACATTTCCTGTAAAAAAGCACAGGAAACACTGGATAAAGCACATATCACACTAAATAAAAACGCTGTACCTTTTGATGATAAAAGTCCTTTTGTAACTTCAGGTATTCGTGTTGGTGTTCCGGCTATAACAACACGGGGAATGCAAACCGGGGATATGGAAACAGTGGTTGGTTTTGTAGATCGGGTTCTTTCTGCAACCGATAATGAAAATGAAATCGCTGCGGTAAAAGCTGAAGTAGGTAGTTTCATGCAGTCTTTTCCATTATATCCCGGGTTATAACAAACAGGCAGACCCGGACCAGGCTAAGATTCTGAAAAAATAAATCACTGTGAAATGATTCAGCGCATCCAATCTATCTGGTTAGCACTTGCAACAGCCGCAGGTCTGATGACATATAAGCTTCCTCTATGGGAAGGGACTTTACAGGACGGTACAAAGAAAGTGTTTCTTGGTCCTGAAAGTCTGCTGCTTTTTACTTTAATCATTGCAACTTCTGTACTCGCACTCGTTACCATCTTTCTCTATAAGAACCGGAAACTTCAGAAAACACTTTGCTTCCTTGGAATTGTGTTTTCTATTGGCATTGTGGCACTTGAGTTCTTCCAGGTATCGGATTTAAAAACCGCACAAAATTTTCGGGAAAACAGGTGGATGATAGGAGCTATTTTACCGATCCTGATGATCCTTTTATTTATGCTCGCGTACAGCGGCATCCGTAAAGACGAAAAACTGGTAAAAAGCCTGGAGCGTCTCAGATAAACATAAATTTATTTTGCCATCAGTATGAAATAGGATAGTTTTACTGTCCTGTTAAGCCGTACATTAAATACCATCCAATAGACCTCTTCATTTTCTGTACACTTGATATACCCCTTCCAATCACAAGAAATCCATTGATTCTAATCAGCTTCCACAAATCTTATTGAAAGCCGTACTCAATCTTTTAAAAAGGTAGTTTGTGCGAATGCATAATTCATTCAGGTTATTATTGTTGGCTATGTTATTCGTTCTTTTGGGAATGAATGCGTACAGTCAGAAGTCCGGCGACTACCGTTCTGTAGTCAGCGGAAACTGGAATGAAATATCCACATGGCAGATTCTTACAGATTCCGGCTGGCAGACTCCAACAATTCTCCAGGGGGTCCCGCGCGTAAATGCAGGCATCATACATATACAAGCTGATACAAAAATTCTGATAACCGACTCTGTAACTATAGATCAACTTGAGGTAGATGCAAAAGCAACACTTATTTTAACCGACAGTGCACATCTTTGGATACCAAACGGTGCCGGATCGGATCTGATAATTGAAGGTATTTTTGAAAATTCAGGTGATCTGAAAATTGATGGAAATGTTTCATTGCAGACCTATGGTATCTACCGTCATAAAAATCTGCATGCTTTCTCTCCTCTATCTATTGCCTCCCATCCTTATGCTATAATTGAATTCAGCGGTGGTGGCCCCGTTGACTGGATAACGATCGATCCGGAAACAATCCTTCCACGTCTCTGCATAATCAACAATACTTCACTCAACCTGAGTAATAAATCAAGCGGAACAATTTTACTCAAAAACAATCTCGATACAGATTTAACTATTGCTGCAGGTTCCTCACTTAAAATCGGGACCGGAATAAAAAAACTTCTGACTGAGAAAAAAGTTTATGCTAAGATTGACGGCACATTAATTAACCAGTCAGTTATTGAAATTCCAGACGAATCGGTTCTTTTTGAGTTCAGGGGCAGACTGATAAATGAAGGATCACTGAATGGCAGTAATGCAACAGGTTTAATTTTTTCAGAAGCATCTGTATATGAACATAAGCAGGATGGCGGTCGCATTCCATTTGCAAAATGGTCTGCAAAATCAAATTGCATTCTCAGCGGGCTGCTTGAGAAACTTCCGGAAGGCATGGACCAGTCATTGGGAAATGTGAGTTTTGAATCAGCCATTTCAAAAGATCTCGTGCTGAAAAATTCACTTGATTGCAGTGGCAATCTCACCATTGCAAATACAGGCGGAGGTTCTTCCATTATTCTTAACCGTGATAGCACACACCATAGTATCCTCGTAGGCGGTGATTTTGTATTAAAATCCGGCAACCTGAAGCTGGTGGACTTCACGGGTACTGCCAGTCTGCAGGTTGGGGGGAATTTTTATCAGTCAGGTGGAGTATTGATTCTTAAGTCGGCAGCTGGCAGTGCTGAAGTATATATCGCAGGAAACCTCAGCCATGATGAAGGAACTATTCAATACAATACTCCCGATACCTTTTCAAATAAAGGAATTGCAACTATTACTGTAATCCGGGATTTCAGGCATAATGGCGGAACTACTAATTTTTCATCGAATTCAGGAGAAGGATCGTTGTATGCCGCCGGAAATTTTATTGTCGCAGGTGGCATACTAACTGAAACGGGTAGCGGAAGAGGGAAGATTCATTTCAATGGCAGAACCGTTCAGCTTTTTGATGCGTCTGGTGGGATTCAGAAAGACATTGATGTTTTTGCTGACAGCTTATGCTTTCTTCAGATGGCCAATGCTAATTCCAAAATCACCGGCACCGGTAAGGTTGTTTTGTATGCCGGCAGTACTATTGGTTTAAAAAACCCGACCGCCCTCGTAAATGCACCCGTTTTAAACGGACATTTTCTCACACCAGTCAGAATTTACCAATCTGGCATTAATGTAATCCTGAATGGTTCGGTTCCTCAATACACAGGTGATGGCTTTTCAGGTATCATTCCGGCGTCAGTTACGGTTGACAATCCTACTAAAGTATCTCAATCAACTATTTTAACTGTGAAAGGCACATTTAGTATTGTTCAGGGCGAATTAATTTCCAGGAAAATGGGTCTGATTGTTAAGGGAAACTGGATCAATAACGGTAGTTACAACTCCGGAAATATATCACTTGTAACGTTTAGCGGAAGCGAACAACAAAAAATTGCAGGCACAAATCCTTCTACATTCTACGATCTTACAATCGACAATCCTGGCGGAGTGAAACTGGATAATAATATTTCTGTTTCTTCACAGCTTTCATTGGTTAACGGAATACTCGATGTGGGCTCTCATGTTCTTAGTTTTGGAATCAAAGCAGATCCGGTGAAAGCAGATTCATTAAGCAATCAGAAAATGATTGCGCTCGGAGAAACCGGCGAGATTCGGAAGGAGGCTTTCGACCCTTTACAGGCAGGTTTTTATTACCCGATTGGAAATATTTCAGATAACCAGAAATTCTTTTCTCCAATCAGGATCAGTTTTACCGGAGGAACTTTCCGTGGCTACTCAAGTGTTTCTGTAGTCAACAAAAAACATCCTCTCAATCCCGAGTCTGAAAATTATCTTAACAGATACTGGACAGTTAACCAGCAAGGTTTTAAAGGATTTACTGCTTCGGTGATTGCGGTGTTTGATCCAACTGATGTCAGGGGTATTACAGAAAATCTCAGGCTTGGCAAATACAGTCACGAATTATCCGATTCCGCCTGGATCAGTTTTCCCGAACCGCCAAAAGGAAATACGTTTACCGCAGATCGCATCACTTCATTCTCTGATTTTACCGGTCTTGGCGTACATGAAATTGCAAAATCAAATGCACGGAAAGCCGCTGCTGTACAGGAGGCCAGGGCAGACATGCGCACAGGCGGCCCTGCAACGATGAAGCTATATCCTAACCCGGTTAAGGGAAGAAATCTGCAACTCGCTCTGAATAATTTTCAATCGGGCCAGTATGAATTACTGATTACAAACAGCCTTGGGCAAAAAATCTTCCAGCAACAATTCAAACATGCCGGCGGGTCTGTTATGTTGAATTTAAAACTCGCCAGCGAACAACCGGCCGGTATTTATCATCTCCGCATAATCGGGACGGGCGAAAACTATCTCTCCTCTTTCGTTAAAGAATAGACGAAGTTTAAGAACTGAGAACTCATTTAAAATGAGATCTTCTTACAACTTCCTGATAAAATAATTTCAGTTTATGAAGGTATCTGTCACTTGACTATTTAAGAATAAATTTTGCATTTATAACAGCAGAAATTTTAATCTTTTCAAACTCTATCATTGGTAATTCATTGTAGGATTTCTCTTTCAGAGATGATCCGCGTATCCGGATTCCGTTAACTCTGTTTTGCAGATCCTGGTTGGTAGTCTCTATATCTGAAATATAAATAGCCGGGCCTACCGACTGATTAAGAGTTTTTGTTAAGGCAACGGCTCGTTTTCTTGCGTCATTCATAGCATTTGAACGCATCATATTCCTTATATCTTCCATTTCAGAATGCTCTATTCTGTCGATATTTATATTCGAAATATCAATTTCTTCAAGCTTTATAAATACCTGGCTTGCAGTAATTGCGTCTTTTACTTTAAGCATATAGAGCTTAGATTTCAAAACATCTTTGCTTTTTAAAAGATAAACCCTGAAGTTGCTGGTCATATCTGCAACAGCCAGATCTTTCTCCGTATTAATACCAAGACTCTTAAATACGTCTACCATTCTTTGTTCAAGCTCTTCAACCGGTATCCTGTCCCTTGAATCCTTTTCTGTCAAAAAAATGCGGATATAAATCCGGTCCGGGTTTACCAAAGTATCTGCGTTGCCGCTTACTTCAATATAGGGTTGATCAATAAAATTCCTGCTTTGGGTATTACCGGAATAAAATGAAAGCAGCATTAAAGCTCCCAGAGAGATTATCTTCATAAAAGTTTTTGTTTAGATGCAGGAGATCATGTTATTACACAAGCCGTTAATTTAGCGTCTACTGCTTAACTGATGTAGCTACAGAATTATAAAGTTGTTATAAGCCGCTACGGTGTTTTATCTTCCTTCACCTGTGATTTTCTCAGCTGTGATGATGTTTTGCTCATGGAAAGGTCCGTCGGGTTGAGTTATTTGATGCCGGTATTGATCACCGTCCGCCCTCAGCCACCGCCCGACTCAATTATATTTTCAGGCAAAATTCAGGAATTAATAATCTGCCTATTCAGAAGCTCTTTTCTAACTTCTGAGTAAATGTTATTGGCATTTACCGGAGGATTTCGGATTCAGGAATATGCTGCATCTAAAAACCCGCATTTTGCATTGTACAAATCTCCCGGAATAAAAAAAGGGCTGCCGAAGCAGCCCCTGATTAATATTTATTTCAGTTTTTTATTCTTTTATGAAACTGCTGATATAAGTATCCTCGCCATTGGTTAACCTTAACCTGTACATTCCTCTTGCCAAAGCATTATTCAATGGAACCGTGATGGTAGTAGTACCAGCCGGTTGATCAATTCCGCGGCTGTAAATAACCTGGCCCAGATTGTTGGTAATGGTCATTTCATATTTTCCTGCTTTGAAGTTTTGCAGGGAAATTGCAAGCGAATTCCCTTTGACCGGATTAGGATAAATCTTCATCTCTCTTGCCCCTGATCCATTGATCTTAACCCGTACAACAGGGCTATAGGTAATTTCACCAGTGAGTTCAATACCTTTTATACGGTAGAAATTATCGCCTGTTAAAGGAGACAGATCAGTGAAGGAATAGGTCACATCGAGCCCGCTGTTGCCAGCTTCCTGAGTTCCGATTTTCACAAAATTGTTTGCAGACTGCAATTTTTCAATTTCATAATGAGAAGTTCCTGTTTCACCAAGGATCTTCCATTCAACATTAATACTGCTGCTATTTGGCGCCCATCCCCGGATAGAACCAAAATGAATTGGTAACGCTTCAGACACACTAAGTCCTGACATTTCACCAAAAACCGTGAGTGTGGCACCGAGTGCATTTAATGACGGATCAATTGAGGGATCAAACCTGAGCCAGGGTTCAGCACCTGTCCATTCACCCAGCCGAATTTCAGTTTCAGTACCAACAATATCATCGTCAACATAATTAAAACCTGCCTGCGCAGTAAATCCTGAAAATCCGGTTTGTGTAATTATCCAGTAGCGGGTAAGATAATCAGTAATATTAAGGTTATTCGGATGCTTATCATCAACAACTTTCACTGCTACATAACCATTATAGGTACCTCCACTGAACAGAATTCCAACAGGTGAAAATTCTTCAGTGCCTGAATTATCACCTATCGGGAATGCATAGGTGGCTTGAGCAGCTGAAGTTGCATTCTTGCGAACTTCACCGCTACCCGATGCTACAATCATTTTTGTAGGTCCAAATGTGCCGGTAACTGTTCCGATATTCTGAGCTGTATTGCCCATTGTCAGGTTGAAATTTCCAATATCAAGTACCACATCTAAATTAAGTGCACTATTAATCAGAATGTCCTGATTCAATAATACCGTACCGGTTGTTTTAGCTAGTTCAAGAGTATTGAACGTAGTTGTTGTTGCTCCGCTTATGTTCTGAACACCTGCCCCATTAAGTGTAACCTTTCCTGTGCCAGGTATAAAATCGCCAAGGTTGACCCACTCGCCACCAATGGTAAGGTTAAATGATGAAGCGCTTAAAGTTCCATTAGAAATTACCAGGTCTGCTGTGGCAACTACGTTTCCTGAAAGAGTTACTGTATTTCCTGCATTTTCTATGGTAATAAACTCCGCGGGATGCTGAGAAAGACCTGTACCTGCAACCTGGTCTGTTGTTCCGTTATATATATAACTGGTACCGGTTGCATATGTTCTTGTTCCTGTTACCTGAACATTCCCGGTAGCACCAGTTACAGCGATACCCTGAGCGCTGGTAATACCAAGAGTTGAACCGGCAGAAGTTGAAAATGAGCCGGCTCCTGTAATAATAGTAGAGGGGTCCGCAAACTGCAGCACAACTCCCGGATTAATTGTATAATGAATTATTGAAGTCGGATTTACAGCTCCACCTGAAGTAAATGTCTGAATAAAACCTCCAAAAATAACCTGACCATTGCTGGTACCAGCGGCCGTTTCAGTCAGGCTCCCTCCTGTATAACTGAAATCACCAAAAACGGTTAAATAGCCTGGAGTATTGTTAACTCCGTTCATATCATACACACCACCGGTGAGTACAAAATTTCCGAAAACATTCACACTGGAGTTGGCAACATTACTAGCCGCACGTTGATCAAAAAGGCCGCCGGCGATCGTCATTGTTCCGGCAATATTTAAAGTAGCATTTCCGGCAGCATTTTTCTCGATAAATGATCCACCGTTTAATGTAAAATTTCCGCCAATGTCAAGAGTGGACTCGCCGGTACTGTTTACCAATATGAACGTACCGCTATTCTGTGTAAAGGTACCACCCACCGTTATACTAAGAAAAACCGTCCTGTTGTTTAAGATCATTGAACCGGCTCCGGTATTGCTTAAAGTGAGATCAGCAGAAGCGAACAGGTCACTATTCATAAACACATTGCTCGTGAGTGTACTTGAAAATATTACACTACCAAAAATCTGACCCATTCCCGTAGGATATGTCGTGGTTAAACCTGTCAGATTCAGAAACGAGCCAAATCCCCAGCTTGCGACAGGTATAGCGCCTCCATTTAAAGCGTGCTGATAAGTGCCTCCGTCAGCTATGGTAAGATTTATATCATTGGAAACGATCGTACCTTTTACTCTTTTAAGTGTACCGGTTACCGTTGTTATACTGTTTGTTGCACTGTAAAATCCGCCAGCTCCACCTGCTTCTAGATTTAATGTACCTGCGATATTACCAAGCGTTCCGGCTCCGGAAAATTGAATCCTGATCGCTGTTGTACCTGTACCCTGGATGGTGAGTGTACTCCCGACCTGAACATCAAGACCAGCAGCACCCGGATTACTGAGTGTAAGAGTTCTGGTTCCGCCGGTTGCGGTCAGTGATACCGTTGCTCCTCCCGAAACTGTGAGACTTTTTAAGGTTTGAGGAGTAGAGTTCAGGCTAATATTTGCGCTTATTGGAATAACTACATCATGCCCGACCTTGGGAGTGACATTTAAAGACCAGTTTGCAGGATTGTTCCACAAATTACTGGCTGAGCCATCCCAGACATTTGTCTGAGCGATACTCAATTGAATTAAAAAGATTCCGGAAAAAGTAAGCAGGATGTTTTTGTAAGCAGAAGGTTTTGCTAACATGTAGGTAGAGTTTTATTTCAGATTCTGGATTTGGTTATAAATGAAAAATGATCGGCATTTCCATACCGGCTTTCTGTAAGGTTTGGCTTAAAATTTTTGCAGAAAATTTAGCTTGTTATACGCCGAGAGAAGGTGAATAGAACAAAAGATACCCTTAACCGGTGAAGCAAACCAACAACCTGCGCGGATTGGTGAATTACATTAGATTAAAAAGAAAATGACCGGCAAACGGTACATAGTGATCAGGGGGATATTCGGGTGCAGTATCAAAGGAATTGGATTATTAAAAGTAGAAATACGCGTTAAAAATATGCCAACATGTTGAATTAGACAAAATTATGAGATAAAAAATTGTATGAATTCATAAATTCTTCAATCCGGAAGTCTGTAACCGACTACTCGTTGCCGTTAACCTGCAGGAAAAACTTACGGTCACCGGCACCCTATGGATATCTGAATAGTTCACGGATTCCAATTTTTACGGATATTATAAACTGCTTCCTGTCGGTATTTGCCTGTCGCATCACATTTAATCGGTTTGCCCCTGCCGGTACCGCAGTCAACTAATGAGCCTTCCTGCCATATCGATAATATAAATGACCTCCTCAAACTGCCTTTAGGGAAAACGCTGAATTGACCTAAGCGATAAAATAGTAAACATCACAACCGGTTATTAAAACAGGGAACTTAAATCAACCATCTTAAATCTGTAATAGTTTTCACCGGGAACCGGATTCAGAAATCGAATTTTATTGTAGCCTTTTTGAAGGATCGATTTCATCAGATTATCTTACCTAAAAAGTATGCCATCTTGCATTTAAACCGCTCAAACATTGATATTTAGCAAGAAATATTTTTGAAATACTAAATTTTTTATAGGTAAGGGCAGAAATTTTCTCAACACCTGAAACAGAAAAAGACAATCTGAAAAACTATCGTAATTAAAAAGGAGGCTGAATAATCAGCCTCCTTTGCTCTTTGTTTTTAATTCTTCTGTATCCGGTGAATCGTTTTCTCACCATCAATTTCATAAACAATATTATATATACCTCGTGAATACCCGTTGAGTTTAACCTGCATCAGTGTTGAACCCGCAGGTACAACAATAGAATTCAGAATGCGTCCCTGCATATCAACCACCCTGATGAAAGCGGCTTTGGTCACTTTTTCAAACCGGATAGTAACATTGTCGACTGCCGGGTTCGGGTAGGCGCTCAGCTGTTTACCCGGGCCTGAATATTTCAGCATGATGATCGGACTGTACTCAAATTTTTCATCCACATCCACCATTTTCAGCCTGTAGTAGTTTTTACCCACGGTCGGGGTCAGGTGACGATAAGCGTATGCGCTACCTGTCTGGCTGTTTTTTGAAGAAACAACAGAAAGGGTTTTGAAATTAACACCATCGGTACTATGTTCAACGTCATAATGTGATGAATTGATCTCTTCCGCGGTGGTCCATGCCAGGTCAGCGGATTTATCAACCAGGGTAGCTGTAAAGTTGTTGAGTTTCACCGGCAATGCTTCGAGCAGGTTGATACCGGTAAAATCAGAGAATGATGAAACCGTTGCATTCAGCAGGTTAGATGCAGGGGTGATCGAAGGATCAAACCTGACCCAGGGAGCTGTTCCGTTCCATTTTCCCATTCTGATATTGTTTTCGTCGTTTACAACATCAGCGTCAACATAATTTAATCCAACCAATGCAGAGAAACCGGAAAGTCCACTCTGTGTGATGGTCCAGTAACGTGTCAGGTAATTTCCCGTTAAATCATTGTTTCCATTATCAGGATGTTTCACGTCAGCAACTTTTGCTGATACATATCCCGCATAAGTTCCACCAGTAAATAAAATTCCTACCGGAGAATATTCGGCGACTCCTGTGTTATCGCCTATCGGGAAAGCAACTGCACCCGCTGCTGAAAGAGTTTTGCGCAATTCACCACCGCCCGAAGCGATGATCATCTTTGTTGCACTGAAACTACCAGCTCCAAGAGTTCCGATAGTGGGAGACGCGGCACTCATAGTAAGAATATAAGTTGCCAGATCCAGGTTCACACCAATATTAAGCGTACCTGCCATATTCATGTTCTGTGCAAGGGCAACTGTTCCTGCTGTTTTATTAAGATTCAGATTATTGAAAGTTGTTGCAATAGTGCCGCCAATTGTTTGCAGCGCAGTTCCGTTCATTACTACATTACCTGCACCGGTAGCTGTAAGGCTGCCGCCATTATTCGTCCAGTTTCCGCCGACCAACATCGTATTGGTTCCCAGGGCAAGAGTTCCGGAACTGATAAGTAAAGTGCCCGTTACATTCACGTTGTTGTTTGTGATTGTAACTGCAGCAGGGCCGGAATTTGCAATTGTGAGATTTGCTGCCCCTGTAAGACCAGTACCAGTTGCCTGGGCTGCGCTGCCATTATAGATATAATTTGCTCCTGGGCTATAAGTTCTTCCTGTTGTACGAACAGCGCCAGTTGTGCCTGATGTAGAAATTCCCTGAGTGTGCCTGATACCTACAGTGGAACCGGACTGCGCATTAAAGGTTCCGGCTCCGGATACTAATGTTGCAGCAAGATCGAACTGCAGAGTATCGCCAGTTTCAACTGTGTAATTTATGGTGTTTGAAGCCGTGCCTGCGGAAGAAAAATTATGCAGTTTATCACCAACGAAGTTAAATGTTCCATTTCCGGTTGCTGTTTCAGTGAGTGTACCGCCTGAATGCGTATAGTTTCCGCGGAGATTCATTACACCGGAAAAGCCGTTAGTTCCACTCATATCAAAAGTACCATTCGACAGAGCAAAATTTCCTGTTACATTTATAATTGTCGCGGCTCCTGCACCGATTGCATTCTGATCGAATGTTCCGTTTGATACAGTCAGATTTCCCGCGATGTTAATTATAACATTTCCATTATCATCTTTCGGTCTGAAGGTTCCGCCGCTCTGTGTGAAATTACCAGCTACGTTGAACGTGACATCTCCATCATCATCAACTAAAATAAAATTACCACTGGTCAGCAAAACATTACCGGCAACTGCAGCAATTCTATCAGTTGCATCGTTACTGATACGTAATTCATCATTTGCGCCTCCCGTATTAGAAATAGTTAAATTTCCCTGAATATTCAACGCAGCACCCAGAGTTACGTTATCAGTTAAAACATTCTGAAACAGCACATGATAAAAAGCCTGGCTCATACCACCTAAATCTGCATCAGTCAAACCCGTAACTTTCAAAGTCGAACCTGTACTCCATGTTGCTGTTGGTACAGTACCTCCGTTAATCGCATGTTCAAATGTGCCGCCCGATGCAACTGTGAATTTTGCAGGTGTGATTCCGGATTGAGATCCTGCATAAATAAATGTACCATTCACAGTTGTGCTTGTTCCGTTATCAGTGGTAACAAAGGCTCCGTTAACTCTCAGCGTTCCGTCAATAACCGCTGTGGCATTGGTATTTAATTCAAGGTTCTCGTAATTACCATTGAGCGTTAATGAAGAACCGGAATTGATCTGAAGGTCCGTGCCTGTTCCTGCTCCAATATCCAAAGTCTGGGCACCAGCTGTACCCGACATAGTAACTGTGGTATTATTTGTAACCAACACTTTTATTGGTCCGATGTTTGGCGAAGTAACGGCGATAGAACCACCATCATCGAATTCAAGTATAGCCTGGGGGTTCCAGTTTGCTGCAGGTATAGCACCCGCGTCTATTGCACAGTTAAAGACTGCCCCGGCAGCAACAGCGAATTTTGCAGCTGTCATGCCGGTTTGACTACCACCATAAATGAATTTTCCATTTACAGTGGTGCTGGTTCCATTTGAAGATGTAACAAAAGCTCCGTTCACTCTGAGTGTACCATCGATCACTGATGTTGCATTAGCATTTAAATCCAGATTCTCGTAATTACTGTTGAATGTTAGAGAAGAACCGGAATTAACCTGGAGATCAGTGCCTGTTCCTGCTGCTATATCCAGTGTCTGCGTACCCGTTGTACCTGACACAGTAACTGCTGTATTATTTGTAACTAAAACTTTTAATGGACCGAGATTTGGTGCAGTGATCGCAGTAGTACCACCATTACTGAATTCAAGTGTTGCATTAGTATTCCAGGTTGCGGTTGGTATTGTTCCGCCTGTTTGATTGTGTTTATATACACTTCCGTTACCAAAACCTGCAGTGGCACCAGTCGGGAATCCGGTGGCAATGGTAATCATACCACTATTTAATAGGGTACCGTTGACGGTTAAGTCAGTTCCGGTACCGGTTTCAACAGTGAGCGTTATACCGGTATTGATGGTAAGCTGCCCGCCTGCGCTGATGATAAACTGGTCCGCGCCAACCGAAGCGGTGAGCGTAACAGTATGGGTGTTTAAGATTGTTATAGCGCCATCACCATCGTCCGGCGTTCCCTGCCCGACTGTAGGCTGAACCCATCCGGTACCGGCCTGGTACCTTTCCCAGGTTGTCAACGCATTCCAGTTTCCTGTTGCTTTAGTCCGGTAGTCACCAGTCGTTTGCGCATTTATGTTAGTAGAGATCAGAATTCCTGCAATTGCAGTAAGCACAGTTTTCATTACGGTCGCCACAGCAACCTTTGGGTACAATTTTTTCATTCTTTTTTGTTTAGGGTTACGGCTATTCGAAGGGAGGACTTAAAAAGAATAAAGGATAGGATAGATTAAGGAAACCGGAGCAGATCAGGGAGGATAAAGGAAATAGTAATTTTACTGCGCAAAACTAACAGCCAGTTTTGGATTTTGCAAGCCATGAAGAGGATAGAATCTAACACAAAAAGATTAATACGCTGAAAATGAGGCGCTGGATAAATGAAGAAAACGTATAAGTACTCGTAAAAATACCTGTTTGCATGTTCGTAAAAATTCGCTGGGATAGAGATGTGCCGGGTACCAACCTCGACAATAAAACCTCCGAGGTTTAAAACCGCGGAGGTCTTACATAAACGGTCTTGTACGGCTCTCTTTACAATCTTTCAGTCCGGCAGGGGCGCCTTCGTAAACTATATTACCACCGGCATCGCCGGCTTCAGGGCCAAGTTCAATCACCCAATCTGCACTTTTTATTACATCGAGATTATGTTCAATTACAACTACGCTATGTCCCTGCTCGATAAGTGCGTTAAAAGAAGCCAGTAATTTCTTTATATCATGAAAATGCAGACCAGTCGTAGGTTCATCAAAAATGAAAAGAACACCCTGGGTTGATTTTCCTTTGCCAAGAAATGAAGCAAGTTTTACGCGTTGCGCTTCACCACCTGAAAGTGTATCACCTGACTGCCCCAGTTTTACATATCCCAGCCCTACATCACTCAGGGGTTTTATTTTCTGAATGATATCTTTTTCTTCCCTGAAAAATTCATGGGATTCATCCACACTCATTTCCAGGACCTCAAAAATATTTTTTCCGTGATACCTTACTTCAAGTACTTCTTCTTTGAATCTCTTGCCTCCACATACTTCGCAGGTTAGATGCACATCCGCAAGAAACTGCATTTCCACAACCTGTTCTCCTTCGCCTTTACATTCATCACAACGGCCGCCATCTACATTGAAAGAAAAATGTTTGGGTTGATATCCTCTTATTTTGCTCAAAGGTTGTTTGGAATACAGATCCCGCACTTCATCCCAGGCCTTGATATAAGTAACCGGATTACTTCTTGAAGATTTACCGATGGGATTCTGATCCACCATCTCAATCTGTTTGATGGATTCAATGTCGCCCGTGATTGCTTTGTGTAAACCGACCTTGTCAGAAAATTCACCCTTTATTTTCTGCAATGCGGGATATAATACCTGCTTCACCAGAGTTGTTTTACCGCTCCCGCTTACTCCGCTAACGGCACAGAGTACCTGTAAAGGGAATTTCACAGTTATGTTCTGCAGGTTATTCTGCCTCGCTCCTTCTACCTGGATAAATTTTTTTGATTTCCGGAGTTTGGCAGGAGGATCAATGGTTAGTACGCCAGTGAGGTATTGTGCTGTGAGACTTTTTTTATTTTTTATCAGCTCGTTATAATTTCCTGCAGCAACAACTTCACCTCCAAGGTGACTTGCCAGCGGGCCCATATCAATGATATAGTCAGCTTCCCGCATCATCAGCTCATCATGTTCTACTACTACAACAGTATTATGAAGGTCCCGCAGATTCTTCAGAACATGAATCAACCGGGCTGTATCCCGCGAATGCAAACCGATGGACGGCTCATCAAGGATATAAAGCGAATTGGTAAGATTGCTTCCGATACTCCTGGTCAATTGTATTCTTTGACTTTCTCCACCACTCAAACTATTGGCAAGCCGGTTCAGCGTAAGGTATCCCAATCCCACATCAAGCAATGTGCGCAGTCTTTGTTTGATCTCAATAAGTATCCGCTTTGCAACCTGTTCGTCAAATTCACTAAGCACCAGCTGGCCAAACCATGCATTCAGGTCCCTTACCTGTAATTCGCCTAATTCACCGATATGTTTCCCGCCGATTTTTACATACAGGGCTTCAGGCCTGAGACGATATCCATGACAGGCGGTACAGGTTGTTCTGCCACGATACCTTGATAACAATACCCTGTATTGTACTTTATAAAGATTCTGCTCTACCTCTTTAAAAAAGTCATTGATGCCCTGAGCATATTCATTCCCTTCCCATAATGTTTTTGATTCCTGCGCTGTTAAATCAATAATGGGTCTGTGAATGGGAAAATCAAATCGTTTAGCGGCCTTTATAAAACTCTCCTTCCACTGACCAAGCTTCTCCCCTTTCCATGGTGCTACAGCGCCTTCAAATAGACTTAACCTTTTATCTGGTATTACGAGATCAGGATCAATCCCCAGTATCTGCGAAAATCCTTCACATACCGGGCAAGCACCAAAAGGGTTATTGAAAGAAAAAAGATTTGGAACCGGCTCTTCGAATCGCATGCCGTCCAGTTCAAAAAGATTGGAGAAGAGTTCCGGCTTACCATCATTCCTTAACAGGAAAATATTTCCTTCGCCCTCGTAAAAAGCGGTGCCGACAGAATCTGCTATGCGGTGTTTATCATCTTCATCAAAATCTTTCACAACAAGGCGATCGATCAGAATAAAAATATCAGCAGTTGGTTTAAAACTTTTCTGTTCGAGCAGATCTTCGATTCTTAACAGGCTGTTTGTTTTTTTATCAAATAACCGGGAAAAGCCTTTTTGCAGGAGAATATTCAGTTCTTCATTTATTTCTCTCTTACCCTGGAACCGGAATGAAACCAGAATGTATACCTTATCACCTGCATCATAACCCAGAATCGCATTGATTACATCGGGTACATCATCTTTTTTAACCTGCCGACCTGATATCGGAGAAATTGTTTTACCAACACGGCCATATAATAAACGGAGATAATCATATATCTCCGTCATACTTCCTACTGTACTACGTGGAGTACGCGTGATCACTTTTTGTTCGATGGCAATTGCAGGACACAAGCCGTGTATATAATCGACATCAGGCTTATTCATCCGCATCAGAAACTGACGAGCATATGCACTCAGACTTTCAGCATACCTGCGCTGACCTTCAGCATATAAAGTATCAATTGTAAGTGATGATTTTCCTGATCCGGAAACACCTGTAACTACAACAAGATTTTCCCTTGGTATTTCTACGTTAACATTACGTAGATTATGCACCCTTGCACCTTTGATATATATCGAATCTCTTCCGGTTTGCTTTGTACTCATTTTCCTGTTATCCTTACGGGGCGTGGCTTTCGGCATAGTCATCTGCAAAAGTAATTGTTAAATTTATGCTTCATGCTTTTGATTGATGAAAGCATCTTATATCTTTAAATTAATATTGTATTTACACAATAATTTTTTTCGGGAAAATGGTTAAAAATATTTTTAACTATTATTTGGAGATATATAAATAAGTCCTATTTTAGTTGTCCCAATATCCCGGAAAAACAAAACGAAAACCTATTCCTGCCTATAGAAATAGACTTCTACTTGTTAACTGGTACATTGGGTGTTTCCAAATATCCCAAACCATTATTAAAAACCGTAGAAGCTATGCGATCCCTAACCAATCTCACCGATCAGCAACTCATTCATTTATTTATGGATGGGGACTCTGAAGCCCTTGAAGCGCTCATTATCCGTCACAAGGAAAAAATTTACACATCCATTTTTCTGTTAGTTAAGGACAAATATCTTGCAGAAGATATTTTCCAGGATGTTTTCATCCGCGTAATCGATACCGTCCGTAGCGGTCGTTACACAGAAGAAGGAAAATTTTTGCCCTGGGCAATGAGGATCGCACACAATCTATGCGTTGATCATTTCAGAAAAGTCAAAAGAACTCCAACCATTCGCAACAGCGAAGACCGTGACATTTTCGAAGTGCTCAACTTTACTGAAGACGGCGTTGACCGTAAAATGATGCAAAGGCAGAGCCATGACCGTGTTCGCCAGATGCTTGATTTATTACCTGCAGATCAGCGCGAAGTCATTATCCTTCGTCACTATGCTGAAATGAGTTTCAAAGAAATCGCAGCAATGACAAACTGCAGTATCAATACTGCACTGGGTCGGATGCGTTATGGCCTGATCAATCTCCGTAAAATGATGACGGAAAAACAGATCGCACTATAAAATGATATTACCCACCATTTGAAAGATAATTCTATAAGGAGCAGGTTCACCGAAACCTGTTCCTTATGGATTTTATCCAGGTTATTCATTTTATGTTTCGCAGACCTCAACAGATCTGTTAAATCAATCTTTTGTGGTGTCTGTAAAAATCAAAGAACTGATCTGAAGTTTCAATCAGACACAGACTATCCTGTTTATATTCCAACAGGCAGCTGCTATTTTTTTGAAGCATCGAGGCCGCATTGAAGCCAGGAAGAAAACTCCTGTTTATCCGGTGTATATCCGACCGGAGGCGCCAGTAATTGCTCTGAAGGACTCACAAGCACATACCAGGGCTGGGATGTTGCATTGAAATTTTCTGTCTGGAAAACACTCCATTTGTCACCTACCGTTTTTATTCTTCTTTCATTACCATCTTTTGTTTTGTAAATAAACTGTTCAACAGCGGGTAATTGCTTTTTATCATCAACATATAATGAAACCAGTATATATTGCTCCATTAGTTTTTTAACCCCCTGATCAGGCCACACATTTTCTTCCATCTTTCTGCAATTCACACAGGCCCAACCTGTAAAGTCGATAAGTATCGGTTTATTTTTTTCTTTGGCCAGCTGTAAAGCCTCATTGTAGTCCTTTAATGGTTCTTCGCAGTTAACCGGATGCCTGTATAAGCTATAACAAAGCGGCGGCGGAAATCCGCTCACCAGGCTAATATTTGCATAACGGGTATTTGTAATGCCGGGCGAAATATAAAGAGTAAACAATAAAACAGCAGCCGCAAATACTTTTCTGCCGGTTCCGATTTTCTGTCCCTTATAATCATGCGGAAACCGGATCCAACCCATCAGATAAATAAACAGCCCAAGAAATATGATTATCCAGATTCCAAAAAACAATTCGCGTTTCAGAATGCCCCAATGAGCAACCAGGTCGGCATTTGAGAGAAACTTGAGTGCAAGAGCGAGTTCAATAAACCCGAGCACAACTTTAACAGTAGTAAGCCAGCCACCGCTTTTAGGCAAATTCTGCAGCCATTGCGGAAACAGGGCGAAAAGACCGAAAGGCAGACCCAGTGCGAGTCCGAAACCCGCAAGTCCGGCAGTAAGGGGCCAGGCTCCTTCACTTGCACTACCAACCAGCAAGGTGCCGAGTATCGGACCAGTGCAGGAAAATGAAACAATCACGAGTGTGATCGCCATAAAAAAGATACCTGCAATATCAGATCCCTGTTTTGCATTGGCCCGGTTTGCTATCGAACCCGGAAGGGTAATTTCAAAATAGCCAAAAAATGAGATGGCGAATACAATGAATATGATAAAGAAAATAATATTCAGATAAATATTCGTCGCTATGTCGTTATAGATGGTGGGGCTTACAGTACCTATGATATGGAAAGGAACACTGAAGGCAACATAGATCAGAAAAATAAACAACCCGTAAACAATTGCATTTCTTTTACCACTTGAAGATGCGCCGGCTTTTTTTGTGAAGAAGGAAACTGTTAAAGGAATCATGGGGAATACACATGGCGTAAGCAATGCAACAAGACCTCCTAAAAATCCAAGCAGAAAAACAGTGAAAAGACTTTTCTTATTTTCAGCAGCTGCCTGCCCGCATTGCTGCAGCGGTTTGCTGATATCGATCGAGGATATCAGAATTTTATTATCAGCAGAAACACCGCCCTCAAGTGCAACTTCAAAATTCAAAGTTTCCAAAGGAAAAAAGGATTCGCCACGCCCATAAGTAAACTGCAAACTGCCTAAAAGTACCGCAGGAACTTTTCCGGGTATTCTGATATCTGCGGAAAAACTGACCGGACCCTGAAATACGGTATATTTTGCGGATGCAAAAAGCGGACTGATGATGGTTCGGCCTTCAATGTCGGCTTTTAATGCAGCTGCTATAACAATAGAGGAGTCCGGAAAAGACAATACAGAAGAAGGAATATCATCAAATTTTGCATCTGGTGCATACAGATCCCATTTCTTATTTCCTTTGGTTGAAAAATTGAGTGTGTATACTCCATCCGCTTTTTTGATACCGGTAATCTCCCAGCTATATGGAGCAGGTTCCTGTGCGATCAGTATTTTTCCGGATAAAAGAATCAGAAATAGAAGGAGCAGGTTCTTTCTCATTAGTGTGCTGGCTTCGGGTATTTAATCAATGAATCCTGCATTCCAATCCTTTAATCAAACAGGCATACAGATACCTGATTAATAGTCTGTATAATTTACTTGCAGCATCAGCCGCCAACTGCAATTTTAAATTCAACTTCTGAAGGTGGCAAACATTGGGAGTCGTCGCAAACTACGAATTCTACTTTACCATTCAGGGTGGTTTGAGCTTTTGCCTTAAGTTTTACTACCTGAATAAACTCTACTGTTTTCTCGTAATAGTGGACTGTACCGGGCCAGGCGCTTTCATACTTTTTGATGAGCTTTCCGGATTCTTTCACCTGACCGTTTAAAATAACCAAAGGATTTGCAGTAAAATTAAAAGTGGTAGGCACCGGACCTTCCGCACCAGCATTCTGGGCATACATATGATATTTGCCTCCTATATCGGCAGTCATTTTTACTTCGTAAGTGTTATCAGCAACCTTTTTTGAAGTGAAAGTCCATTTCACCTGTTTTGCAGATCCGGTCTGAGCATTCACACCGAATGCAGAAACGATTATCAATAAAATGGGGATTATTCTTTTAATCACGCTGTTTAAATTTATGAGGCTCAAAATTGGCAAATCAAATTGTAAAAAATGCTTAAAGTTTCAGCCTCTCGGGCAATCTCAGGCCAGTTCCGGAATCTGGCTGAAAAACAGCTTTTTGAAAATTCCCTTACCATCTGTATTGCCCAGGGAAATACTGCAGGCACGTTCCGGATGTGGCATCATTCCAAAAACATTGCCGGCTGCATTACTGATGCCAGCGATATTTCTGAAGGATCCGTTTGGATTTGAGTCCTGTGTAATAAGGCCGTTTTCGTTGCAATAGTAGTAAAGGACCTGATTATTTTTTTCCAGCTGATCAAGTGTTTTTTCATCTGCATAGTACCTTCCTTCGCCATGAGCGATCGGGATTTTGCGCACAACCTGCCCTTCACCTTTCAGGTAAACATTTTTACAAACAAACTGCATGTTCGCATTGCGGAGCAAAACTCCAGGTAACAAACCGGACTCGCACAGGATCTGAAATCCATTACATACTCCCAACACTTTTCCTCCTTCATTTGCGAAGCTGACAACGCTTTGCATCATTGGACTGAAACGTGCAATAGCCCCGCAACGAAGATAATCACCGTAGGAAAACCCCCCAGGTAATATGAGACAATCTTCGGTATCGAACATGCTCAGATCTTTGTCCTTGTGCCATAAAGCGATCACTTCCTGACCAAGGTCTAACTGTAAAGCATTGATCATATCCCGGTCGCAATTGGAACCCGGGAAAACCACTACGCCGAATTTCATGTATAAGGAAATTTAAAGATCAAAGTTAAGTTCTTTAGCTCAAAAGCCCGAGCCGGATTAAGTGAACCCGCATTTTTTTAGCTCTTTAAGCCATCAAAAAATATTTGTGGTAAAAGATTCCGGGATCAGTTTTTCAAGGTTTCCAAACCGGAAGCCAAGAGTCAATATGAATCTGAAATCAGTTTCAGAGATAAATGAAGGATTTACAGATACATGAGTCGTTTCATGAGAGATCCCGAAATTCAGGTACAAAAGAGGATTATTATAGCCGAAATTCACCTGGCCGCTTGCTCCCAATAGGAGGTTGGTTTTATTATGAGATCCGTTTTCTGCAGCATAGAAGTTATAAGCCAGTCCGGCTCCTGCAAATAATACAGGTGCTATATACAACTGCCCCTCAAAGAAAACGAAGTTCATCCCATATCCAGGCATCAGCAGCAAACCAGGCCCCCGCAGGTACTTAATCCCTACCTGATTTCCATAAATAGGTTCAAGGTCTTTATCCGCTGAAACCAATCCGGTAGGCGCTTTCAGATTATAATAAAACAAGTCGGCCTTAGCCATGAATGATCCTGCAGGCTTTCGTTGGATCTCATTCTGAAGAATAGAAGCACGCAATGAATAACGATCCTCATTGAAAATATAAATTCCCTGTATACCGGTTTTGAACAGACTGACATCAGGATTAGAATAGAAACGTTTAAGCGGATCAGCAACCACCAACCCACGGCCCTGGTTCAGGTAGTACCTGACTCCAAATTTCCTTCCTGTATAGCTGAATGCAAGCCGAAACTGTTTCAGGTTCTGATAGGTAGAATCCAGCTGTCTCCTGCTCGGTAATGAAAAACTCAGATCCAGGTTTATAACTTTATAAGTCAACCCCAGTCCGAGCTGATCAGTAGTGTTTTTAAAATAACCTTTATTACTTAGCCGTGAAACCTCTCTCAGCGATCCAAATTCCAGCCGGGAGTTCTGAGCGCGAAAAAATCCCCTCGCCTCGTTGGCTCTTGAAAACCTGCCAACATATTTCGGGTCGGCATCAGTTGGTTTATAGGTTCCCTCCATTAGTTTCAGAGAGTCGGCCTTTGGCTTGATAATCTGGCTGATAGCAGATTCAGGAAGCAGGAATACGATAAGGATGAGATACCAACAGGATTGCAACATGCCGGAAAGGGACGTAAAATACGGATTAATATTTTCTGGCTGAACTGGTTTCACTGTTTTTTAACAACGGCCCGGGAGGAATTTTTCATGTAAGGAACACCGGATTTTTTGCAAAAATATCCCGCCGGAACCTCATTTCAAAACAGTTTAACTAATTAACTATAAACTAAGTAGGGCATAATTGAGTGCCAAAACAAAAATGACCATTATCCAATGCAGGATCAGGGGAAAATATCGTCGCTTTGAAAAATAGAAAGCGCCGGCATGAAATACGGCAAAAGGAAGTGCAGACAAAATCCAGTACTCAAAAGTGGAGCTCGAATTAATAAAGGGTACAAGCAATGATACCAGCAGGTAAAGCAGCAAAAGACCCCAGCATTTTCTAACCTGAATGAGCATGCGAAGAATATTCCCCTGTATGAAAAATCCACTGATCATAAAGGGAACAACCAACAGCAGCAGTCCTGCCCAGGCCCAGACAGTTTGCTGAAATGCAGGATAGGACAAGGTTACAGATGGCAGAAATTTTGAAAGATCCCAGTCATTCTTCAGGTAGAGCCAGGCAAAAAGGAAATAATATGGAATCATTATTCCCAGTAAACCGGTCAGCCATTCTGCAAGGCGAAACGGGCGCATCACCAGTAATCCGAAAAATATCAATAAAAGAAATGCAAGCGAGGGGAAGTAGAAAAATGAGCAGATCCCCAACACAAAACCAACATTGAGCAGCAAAAGTTTTGCTTTGGGATGGTTGTATAACCCGCTCATCCGTGCAAAAACCCAGACAAGAAAGGAATTAACTATTAAGGTTGACGACAGCTGACACCATTCGGGAAAAAATGAAGTGATTAACAGGTAGGACATGGCTGCCAGGAAACTGGGTTTTGGTAACAGTCTTCGGTTATTCACCATCGTATTAAGCATAATTGCCTGTATAAAAACAAGGATGTATGCAAATAAAGAGTAGATGATGGGTGAGGACTTACCAACTCCCGAAAGATTATTGAGCAGAGAATGATAGAGAAATCCATCCGAGGGCTGGGCCACAGGAATGTGCGGATGCAGGAACGACGCATATTTCAGGATAAGTCCGTAAAAGAAAAGAAATATTATCCCGAAAGGATTATAGTCTTTAAAAACTCCGACCACTAACAGTTAGTTTTAGAAATCCAGTTTTGCGAAACAGATATAATTCTTATACATACAAGGCAGAACAATTTCTTTAAGACCTACCTGCTTGCCAAACCGCGGCATAAACTCATAGCCTTTATCCAGGTTTCTCAATGTCGGGTCCCTGTTTATCTGACCACCGGCATTTGCTGTCACGCTCGTCAGCATTCTTTCTCTACGCTCAAGTGTATTGTAAAGGAACCGCACTTCATTTCCCGTATTAAAGATCTGATAGGAAATATACATGTCTGTATTATCATCAAACTGCGATTTCCTTATTGTATTGCTCCAGTTAAGATTGCCATCCTTATTAAAATAAAAAATCATGATATTCTCCGCATAATGCCTTGTTGCCATTCCGGGCCCATATCTGTTCCATGGATCATTATACCTGTTATAGCTCATGCTGTTATATGGTGAATAATAATAGTCAAAAGGCATATAACTGTAATTTCCGTACAGGTAGTCGTATCTGTTCCATCCCGACGAACGTGATGTGGAATAATAGAGTTCGGCTAACACTGCATAACCACCATCCCTTGTGGGAATGATGTGTTTGATAAAGTAGTCATTAAACGCAACTTTCAGAGAACTGTTGTCTGAACGTGCATCCAGGCGCAGCGTATCATGGAAAGGAAATGTTGTTTCTGAAATAACAGACCGGTTATTTTTGTCCCATACCACACTGAATAATCCATCGATATTCCCCTTTTTCTGACGGTAAAAAAATGAGGAGAAGATAATATGCTTATTGGTATTATCAGGTTTGATTTTAATTTCATCTAGGGTTTTGTCAGTGAGTGGAAAATTATTCAACTGCAAACTGTCTTCACCGGCTTTTTTAATAACCAGGTCAAAATGATTAATATAATCGCGGTTACCGGTTCGGCCGCACCTGCCGAAGATCAGGTCGCCATCGTTATCAAGTAAAAAATCAGTGAAAAGGTCCTCGCGGGCAGATCCGGTCATTTGCAATTCACTGCGACGCTGCAGTTCCATACCGCTGTTATAAAGCAGTGTGGTGATCACAAAAACTTTTTCGTTCTTTTTGTTGATTTTAAAAATCAGGATTTTCTGTTTGTCGTCGCTGTTGAGCAGGGAATAAACTTTATTTTCATTTGTAAGAGGCAACTGTGAAGTATCTAATACCACAGGATCGGTAACCATCTTTCCTTCACCATTCATCTTAACCATAGCGCAATACATAACACTCCGCTTCTGGTACTGGTAGACCATATAATAAAAATCCGGATAGGCAATAAAATCAACATTCAAAACATGCTCAGGCATGAAATCCAAACGCGTTTTGGACTTTAGCTTCATATCATTAAAATAAACAGCAATATCGTTCCGCGTGCGGTAATTCTTATAGATGTTGATATTGCCGCCGACTTTTCCGATAATCTCAAAATTCATCTGGCGATAATCGTCCTTCTCAACGTCAGAATAATGAATACGTTGAGCCTGAAGAATGTTAATTGAAAATATGGCGAACAAGGCAAGAAATAATGTCTTCATCACGTCGGTTTTTCAAAAAATAAAAATACGTGTTGTGCAGCAAATAAGGCATTTATTCGTTAGCACCCGCCCGGTTAGCGGGTATTTTTAACGTTCTGAGTATATTATAATCCGGGAACTGATGATAAATTCATTTTACCTATACCTTTGTTCCAATCTAACTTACCCAAAAACGATTAATCACCTGTAACAAGTGGGCACAAATCTGAATAAGGTAACAGGGGCCGGGCTCCTGATCGCCTTAGGGATCATTTACGGAGATATAGGAACCTCCCCCTTATATGTATTTAATGCGATTATCACTGACCGGTTTATTACAGAAGATCTGATCATCGGAAGTCTGTCCTGTATAATCTGGACGATTACCCTTCAAACCACCATAAAATATGTAGTACTGATCCTGCGGGCTGATAACCGGGGGGAAGGCGGCATTTTTGCATTGTATGCCCTCGTAAGGAGGCGTCGAAAGTGGCTGGTGATTCCTGCCATGATTGGTGGAGCAGCATTGCTTGCTGATGGGATCATCACTCCGCCGATTTCAATTACATCCGCCATTGAAGGCCTCAAGAATATTCCCTCTCTTCACAATATCTCAAAAGACACCATTGTATACATTGTTCTGGGTATCATGGTGCTTTTTTTCTTTCTGCAGCAATTCGGTACTGCATCTATCGGTAAACTTTTCGGGCCACTGATGTTTATATGGTTTACCACAATTGCCATTCTGGGAATCATTCACCTGGCTGATTATCCTGCTATTTTTAAATCCTTTAACCCCTATTATGCCTTCCATTTTATAGCCCGGCATCCGCATGCAATCTGGCTTCTCGGAGCAGTGTTTCTCTGTACCACAGGCGCGGAAGCATTGTATAGTGACCTTGGCCATTGCGGACGCGGCAATATCCGTGTATCCTGGATTTTCGTAAAATCCTGTCTTCTTTTCAACTACCTGGGTCAGGGTGCAAACCTGCTTGCTATGCGCAAAGGACTTCAGATCACCAAAGAAGTGAAAGAACAACTTAACATCAATGCATTTTATGATATGATGCCTGACTGGTTTGTTCTGATAGGTGTGATCATTGCAACAACAGCGGCAATCATCGCAAGTCAGGCAATGATCAGTGGTTCGTTTACGCTTATCAGTGAGGCAATCCGACTCAATCTCTGGCCAAGGCTGAAGATCAACTATCCTTCCGAAGCCAAGGGACAATTGTTTATACCCTCCCTTAACAATATGATTTTTGTTGGCTGTGTCGGGGTAGTGCTTTACTTCAGGGAATCGTCGCGGATGGAGGCTGCGTACGGATTGGCGATCATCATGACGATGCTTGCCACTACAATCCTGTTTGCGAATTTCCTCGTCCTCCACAGGGTGCGACCGGTAATGATCTATATTTTTCTTATTGGATACCTCACCATAGAAATTCTTTTTCTGGTCGCGCTATTGCAGAAATTCACACATGGCGGTTATATTACCCTGATGGTTGGGATGGTGATGTTCCTGGTAATGTATATCTGGTACAGGTCACGTAAAATTAAAAACAGGTATGTTGAATTTGTAAGGCTTGATCATTACCTGCCTCTATTGCAGGAGCTCAGTAATGATGCAACGATAAACAAATATTCAACCCACCTTATTTACCTTACCAGCGCCAATAACCCAAAAGAAATTGAGCATAAGATCATTCATTCCATTCTGAATAAAAAACCCAAACGTGCAGATATTTACTGGTTTGTACACGTGGATACCCTGGATGATCCGTATACCTGCGAATATGAGGTTCAGACCATAATTCCGAATGAAGTGATAAGGGTTGAATTCAGACTGGGATTCAGGATTGAACCGAGAATCAACCTTATGTTCCGCAAGGTTGTTGAGGACATGGTGAACAATAAGGAAGTAAACATCGTAAGCAGGTATGAAAGTCTTCAGCGAAATAATATCGTAGGCGATTTCGAATTTGTGGTACTTGAAAAATTCCTCAGCCAGGATAATGAACTTCCTTTCTGGGAGCGTGTAGTAATGAAATTATATTTCTGGCTTAAAGAAGTAGCACTGTCGGAAGAACGCGGCTTCGGGCTTGATCCGAGTAATGTTAAAGTTGAAAAATTCCCGCTGATCGTAGCGCCGGTTACCAATCTCAGGTTACACAGGATCAGCAATGAAGAAGAGGAATGATTTAAGGCAGTAGGCAGTAGGCAGTCTCACTATCAGCGCGACGCTAATGTTTTAGTGAAAAATTAACTTGAAAATTTAGACCAATGACCAGGAGGAAGCAGATTAGAAAAATCTTTCATTATTGATTTTAGTATATAGTTTTTTCTGCCGGGAAGTCGGAATGACGGGATGATGAAGACATAGTCGATGTTTTTTTATCCAGCCTGGCTTTCCGGCTCGCCGCCTTACCGGCAAAAGAAGGAGGTTATATAGTAGTAGTAACAGCCGGCGTTTGGAGGTGCTGCTAAACTATATTGAGTTTTTGCATTACGCGGGCCTTATGTGCTTTGCTGATTGGGATCATGGTTCCTTTGATATAAAGCGAATTTTCCTGGATATCATCTATTCGTGAAAGGTTTACAATATAAGACCGGTGCACCTTCATAAATCGCATCGGATCCACTTTCGTTTCCAGGTTTTTGATCGTGTTGTGAGTAATATACTTTTTTTCAGCAGTAACAAATTTCACATAGTCGCCCATACTTTCAATAAACAGTATATCATCATTTTTAAGCCTGATCAGTTTTCCATCAGACTTAATAAAGATATGATCCCGCTCTGAATTTGAATCTTCCTCTTCCTTTTTCACCTGTACCTTCTGGAGCGATTCAAGAAAGCGTTGGTAAGTAAATGGTTTTTTCAGGTAGTCAGTAACGTTATATTGAAAAGCATCGTAGGCATATTCTGTTTTTGAGGTAGTCAGAATCACCTGTGGAGTATATACAAGGCGATCCATCAGATCAAAGCCGGTAGCGCCCGGCATTTCAACATCGAGAAAAATAAGATCAACGAGGTTTTCAGAAAGGTAGATCAATGCATCTTCCGCGTTCAGGAAATGCCCCTGAACCTCTACTAGTCCGCTGCGTTCACAGAATTTTTTCAGGAAGTCAGCGGCAGTCTGCAGGTCTTCGACAATAATACTACTGTATTTCATGCCCGCCGTTTATTATAATCGCCAAGTCTGTTTTTTTCTTCGCTGATTTTTGTTGAAGCGTCAAGAATAATAACTTTCAGATTTTCGAATGCCAGTGCCAGACCCTCTATTTCACGGAAATGAATACAGTTATCTTCAAAAGTCTGTATATAGTCCTGCACAGGTAGCAATCCTACATATCCAAACAGGGGTTTGATACGATGAAAGATCTTCCTCACCTCGGTAATATTCCCTTTTTTAAAAAGCGTTTCTGCTACTTCCAGTTCCTGGTGGATCTGAATAATCGAAGATTGAAATACTTCTTCTGCTGATCTCATATCATCGCCGTATAACTCCGTGAGAAACTGCTGATCAAAATGTATGGAAAACTGGTAGTTCTCCTGCTGTCTTCCCTTCAACATAAGTCACAATTTTCGGTTTATAATAGCGTTTTCATCTGGTCTTTACACAATCGTTTCTAATTGACAACCAAGGATTCCGGGAATGAAAACGAACATATTAGAAAGTATATTATCCTTACGGGCAACTATTTTAGATAGCGGCATAAGGGAAAACACCTCACTGGAGAACCGGAAGAACATACTGAGGCTCAATCTCTTTCTCAGTTTTGCGCTCGGCGTGGTCATTATCAGTCTTCTGTTTAATTTCTTCAATCAGCTGTATTTCAGTGCCATTATTAATATCGCCGGAACCTTTCTGCTCACCATTGCTTTTTTTGTAAACAAAGACGGTCATTTTAACACTGCTAAAAGGCTGGGGATCATGACCTTGAATGTATATCTCTTTGTTATCAGCTATGTAGAAGGATTACGTTCAGGCCAATATCTGCTTTTCTTTCCTTTATTACTTGCATTGGTTTTTGTAATCGATATTAAAAAGAATGCCCAGGAAGTAATCAGCACAAGCGTGGTAACGCTGCTTACCACAGTGATGATTTTTATTATGGCGCCATATCAGAATAATCTGCAGAAAATTCCGCAGGATCTGTACAGCGGCCTTTTCAGTACCAATCTGGCACTGGCATTATTGCTGACTTCTGTTTTCGCTTATTTCATTCTGAAAACGCTGGAAACTCATGAAGAAAAAATTCTTGAAGAAAAAAAACTGGCTGATACCATTTTTGATACCTCTCTCGACGCGGTTTTTATCGTAAATGCTTCTTCCCTTTTGATCACTGATTGTAATATACGCGCATTGGAAGTGTTTTCATTTCCTGATAAGAAACGAATTATTGGCCAGGCTGTCGATAAACTTTTAGGACACCCGGTGGAGGAGCAGATTATGAGTTTCCGTAATAACCGCTTTGAAAGAAATTCACCATGGTACGGTAATATGGATTTCGTTCGCGAAAATGAAGTTTTGTTTTTCGCATATGTGAACATTGTACCTTTTCAGCACCAGCATGATATGTATTGTAAAATAAGTATTCTGGATATTACTGAAATCAAGATTGCGGAATTCGAAATAATAAAAGCTAAAGAAAAAGCTGAAAAAGCAGCCCTTGTAAAATCCAGGTTCCTGAGTAATATGAGTCATGAACTGAGAACACCCCTGAATGCAATCATCGGTACATCCAATATTCTGCTGCAGGAAGAATCACTGGAGTCTCAAAATGAGTTCTTGTCTGTTTTAAAGAACTCTTCTGAACATATGCTGCAACTGGTTAATGATATCCTGGATTTCAGCAAGCTCGAAGCGGGTAAGATGGAACTGGAGAATTCTCCTTTTAATCTCAAAGAATTTCTCCTTTCAACGGTTCAACCTTTCCAAAGCAACATGAATAAATCCAATGTGCAGCTTGAACTGGAAATAGATGAAGAACTCAATCTGGAAATAACAAGCGATGACATGCGCCTGAAACAGGTACTGAATAACCTCCTGTCCAACGCAAAAAAATTCACTGAAAAAGGGAAGATCACAGTTATTGCAAGGCAGGAACTCGTCAAAGACAACTCCGTTGTGGTTTATTTCGCAGTAAAAGATACCGGCATAGGCATTTCACCGGCAAAGACAAGGCAGATATTTGACAGCTTCACACAAGCTGATGCTGAAACTACAAGAAAATACGGCGGAACAGGACTGGGCCTTGCCATCAGCAAACATATTGTAGAGAAAATGGGTGGTGAAATCAAGGTAAAAAGTGCACCCGGCGCCGGAAGTGAATTTCATTTTACCGTTCCGTTGAAAATTAAAAAGCCGGGAAAAAATTCTGCCGCTGAAGAAATTGTGCGCGCGCCGGAAAGTATTGCCGGTATAAGAATTCTTCTGGCAGAAGATAATCCCGTAAATATGATTGTTGCAAAGCGATTTTTAGAAAAATGGCAGGTGATTGTTGATGAAGCAGTCAACGGTGAAAAAGCACTGGAACTTTTCAATGAAAACGCCTATGATCTGCTCCTGATTGATCTTGAAATGCCGCTGATGGACGGAGCACAGGCAGTATCGGAGATCCGTAAACGAAATAAAACGATCCCGATTGTGGCTTTTACGGCAGCAGTTTACGACAATATGCACAATGATCTCCTGGAAAAGGGATTCACCGATTTTATACCCAAACCCTTCAGGCCTGAAGAATTGAGGAAAAAAATTCTGCAGCTAACTGCGTATGATCAGTTACAGAAATTCAAATATGGTTAAGTACAAAAAAGCCCGGCGAATCACCGGGCTTTTAGATTAAAATAAATCTCCTATTGAGTTACTTTGAAAACGGCATCATCAATTTTTGGATTCACTTCAACTTTGGAAATCACAATTGGTGCCGGACCAACGCCTTCTAAAGTAAAAGGAAGGACTATCCCCTCGGGAAGTTTCTGAAAATTGCTCATCAAAGAAGTCTGCTCTATTTCCTGACCGTTTGCTTTTACTTTGGCCATTGCACGAACCATATAAAATGATTTGGCATCGATGAAATAGGTAGCTTCAGAGCCGTTTTTACGGGTTACTTTCAGTTTAAATGCTTCGTTCCCGTCAAGTGTGTCTTTTCCCAGCAATTCTACTTTGTGGCCTTTAGTTTTATAATCGAGAAGCTCTCCCTGAATATCAAGCTGGTTCTGACCGGCTTTAACTTCATCTTCAGTCATTGCTTCCGGGGCTGCCTGACCCATGATCGGGAAAAATTTCCATCCACCTTCAGTTGTAATAATGTTATAGTTATTTGTTCCCTGAAAAATGATTTCACTTTTAGTAGCCTTATTGTTCACCTGATAAATCACCACCGGTATGTCGTTACCCTGAACATTAATATTGGCCTCCATTTTCAATGTGTTTATTTTTTTCCAGTTCGCTGCGCCACCTATCGCGGCGATGTGTTTAGTTACAATCTCATCAACTGTTTGAGCGCTGAGAGAGGAAAAAAAGAACAGGGTGATCAATGCAACGCAAGCAGATTTTAATGCTTTCATGTGTTTTGTTTATAATTTAAAAAGTCAATCTCAAATTGTTCTGTGCAAATCGGCTGCTGTGTTCCGGCAGATTTCCGGGCTCAAATATAGGAATCGGTTTTAATAGGACGATTCCATTAATCCTTACCTTCAGTCTCTTTAAAAAAAATATATGGCCAACCTGAAAATTCAGGGAATGCTGGTGGACTGTTTTACGCGTACAACCAGGGCATCTACGATTACTGTCGGTGAAGGTAAGATCCTTGAAATTAAGCCTCTTCCCGATCAGGAAATTCATTCCGATCTTCCCTTCATTTTACCTGGATTTATTGACAGTCATATCCACATCGAAAGTTCCATGCTGGTGCCGGCAGAGTTTGCGAGGCTGGCTGTTGTTCATGGCACCATTGCCACCATCAGCGATCCGCATGAAATAGCTAATGTTTGCGGAATGGATGGTGTAAAGTTCATGATCGAAAACAGCCGGGCCACACCATTTAAATTCTATTTTGGTGCACCCAGTTGCGTGCCTGCTACTTTATTTGAAACAGCAGGCGCGTCGCTTGATGCATCCGCGGTAGAAAAGTTGCTGGACCTCCCGGAAATAAAATACCTGAGTGAGATGATGAATTTCCCTGGCGCGTTGCAAGGCGATCCGGAGGTTTTGAAAAAAATTGAAGCCGCCAGAAAAAGGGGGAAACCTGTTGACGGTCATGCGCCGGGCTTACGTGGGGAGGCTGCAATAACCTATATCAATCGTGGTATAAGTACAGATCACGAATGTTTTACAGCAGAAGAAGCTTTGGAAAAACTCCAATACGGAATGAAAATTCTGATACGGGAAGGAAGTGCAGCAAAAAATTTTGAAGCTTTGATTCCTTTGTTGCGAACTCATCCGCATGAAATCATGTTCTGCAGCGATGACAAGCATCCTGACAGTTTGGTTGATGGGCATATCAATCAGTTATGTGCAAGAGCAGTTGCAAAAGGAATAAATGTTTATGATGTTATCCGGGCTGCATGTATAAATCCCCATATTCATTATAAACTTGAAACGGGTTTACTCAAAGTGGGAGATCCGGCTGATTTTATCCTGGTAAAAGATCTTGTTTCTTTTCAGGTACTTGAAACATGGATCGATGGGATCTGCGTAGCTTCCATCGGAAAATCACTTCTTGAACCAGCTCCGGCGCCTTCAGCGCGGATAAACTTTTTTCATTGTTCAATAAAAGAAATGGATGAGTTTAAAATACCCGCAACCGGTGGTGTTTATGAGTTGCCGGTAATAGAAGCAATGGACGGGCAGCTGGTAACGGGAAAACTAAATGCAAAACCATTATTAAGCGATGGCTGCTGGGTTAGTGATACTGCTGAAGACGTATTGAAAATTGTTGTAGTAAACCGCTACTTTGAAGCGCCTGTTGCAAAAGCATTCATTAGAAATTTCGGATTGAAAAGCGGCGCCCTGGCTTCATCCGTAGCTCATGATTCACATAATATAGTTGCAGTTGGAGTTGATGATGAAAGTATCTGCAAGGCTGTAAACATGATTATTGCTACTGAAGGTGGAATCAGTTGTGTGAATGATAATATTGAAATGTTGCTGCCACTCCCGGTTGCAGGCCTTATGAGTTTTGAAGACGGATACCTGGTAGCACAGCAATATACCCTGATTGATAAAGAAGCCAAATCAGCGGGTTCCTCTCTTTCAGCTCCTTTCATGACACTGTCTTTTATGGCGCTTCTGGTAATCCCGCATCTTAAACTCAGCGATAAAGGGCTATTTGATGGCGACGATTTTAAGCTGATTGATACAGCTTTGAGCTGATCCTGATTCATTCGCCGCCTCTGATCAGCCACTTACCGAGTCGCACGATACTATTTACCTTTTAGCCATTTGACTTAGTAGTTTGCATGAGTAGTTTCGATAAAAACAGACAGTATGGACAATGATTATAAGCATACACGCAGGCGGCTCAGAGAACGTAATCCCCGATGGGTGGCAATTCCATTCCTGATTGTGGGCGGAGTAATTTTTCTTGCGAAACTCGGATTTTACTTTCCTGACTGGATTCTTCAATGGGAAATGATCCTGATCCTGGTAGGAATTTTCATCGGAGCCAAAGATGGATTCCGCAACCGTACATGGCTGGTACTTGTTGCTATCGGAGTATTTTTTCTTGCTGATGACGTCATTCCTGATCTGCATCTTGGAAAATTTATACTCCCTGTAATTTTTCTCGGAATTGGATTTATGATTCTGACCCGCTCAAAAACCAATAAAGTTACTGTTGATCCGATACCTCCTTCCAATGATAATATTGATGATTTTGGGGTGAGGGCTGAAACAGGTGAAGCCCCAACAGAAACTGCTGATACAAAGACAGGGCCTATACCGGATATTAATGCTACAGAAAATGTACTTGATGTAGCGTCTATCTTCGGAAATGTGCGGAAGTATATCATGTCTAAAAATTTCAAAGGCGGTGAAATTGTAACCATATTCGGAGGGGCCGATATAAATCTGATGCATGCCGATTTCAATCACAAGGTGGTGGTTGAAGCAGTTTGTTTGTTTGGCGGAACTAAACTAATTATCCCTTCTTCCTGGGAAATCAAATCAGAGGTTGTTTCCATTTTCGGAGGTATAGAAGACAGGCGACAGTTTTCTTCGCTATCAGTTGTACCCGAAAAAACCCTTGTTCTCCAGGGTTTCTGCATGTTCGGCGGAATTGAAATAAAAAGCTTTAACCGTTGAAACAAAGCATATGAACTGGTACCTGGTAAAAATGGTTTATAGAATTCAATGTGGAATCAGTGAACACAAAGCTCAGTTCGAAGAACAGCTGAGGCTTGTATTTTCTGACGATGCCAATAGTGCTCTGGAAAAAGCAAAACAGATTGGAATAAATGAAAGCAGCAGCAATGGAGCAATCGGTGCGGTTGTACACTGGAAATTTATTAACGTTTCTGAAATATATCAGTTGAATAAAATGATTGACGGAGCTGAAATTCATTCATCATTGAAAGAACAGGAGAATGGTGCCCTGTATGAGCAGATAACACACAAACGGGCAGAATCACTCCGCCAGAATATTAAACACCGAATACTTGATATTTTCTGATGGCTTCCACTAACCCGGTTTTTTCGGGCAACAGGAAAATTTTTTCCCTGATTACCGGTGTCTGGCTGATCTGGGCAATGGCCTATGCCTGGGTAATGCACTCGGCAGGTATACCTTTACGGTTAGCCATTACTGACAGTTTTATCAGCAATTTCCTATTGATAGTTGCGGCGATCCTGCTCGTAAATCTTCTCAAACACTATTTACCCGGGCAAGGAAGTTATGTGAATCTGATTGGGATAGTAGCTGCCATTGTATTTCTTTGGTACCTGATCAGCAGGTGCGCGGTGCTGGCGGCAAATAACAGGAACATATTTGATGCGGGTTTTTTTGACTATACTGCGGCAATACGAATCGGAATAGGCTTGCTCATACTTGGTTGTGTGACTTTGATATTTGTACTGAGGCGCACACTCGAAGAAAATGAACTGCAATTGCGTAGAAAATCTGATGCTGAAAAGCTTGCGCGCGAAGCCGAATTATTAAGACTGAGGCAGCAACTCCAGCCTCATTTTCTATTTAACAGTCTTAACTCTATCAGCGCCCTTGTAACCCGCGATCCCGGGCAGGCAAGAACTATGATTGAACATCTCAGTGATTTTCTCCGTAGTACAGTTAAAAGAGAGAATGAACAGATGGCTTCAGCTGAAGAAGAATTCAGAGAACTTGAATTATACCTTTCAATAGAAAAATTGAGATTCGGGCATCGGCTGAGTGCCACTATTGAATTGGCTGAAGATGCCCGACACCTTAAAATTCCTGCACTGCTATTGCAACCGGTGGTGGAGAATGCAATCAAATATGGCGTATACGATACCACTGACAAAGTAAATATTGAGATCAGGGCTGTAAAAACGGATCAGCAATTAGTCATAACAGTATGTAACCCTTTCGACCCGGAAACTGCCGGAACGCGTGCAGGTACAGGATTCGGATTGAGCTCTGTGGAACGGAGATTATATTTGCTTTTTGCGAGAACAGACCTTTTAAAAATAACGCAGCAGGATCTTTTGTTTATTACATCAATCATAATACCTCAGGCATGACAAAAGTTGTACTGATCGATGATGAACCGCTCGCACGGAGTCTGGTCCGGGAATACCTGTCTTCATTTCCTGAAACCGAAATTGTTGAAGAATGTGATAATGGCCTTGAAGGAATAAAAGCAATTCAATTGCATCAGCCCGACCTTATTTTTCTCGATATACAAATGCCAAAGATCAATGGATTTGAAATGCTGGAATTGCTTGATCATAAACCGGCTGTAATTTTTACAACCGCCTTTGATGAATTTGCTATAAAAGCCTTTGATCTGCATGCTACAGATTATCTATTGAAGCCTTTCAGTAAAACAAGATTTGATCAGGCGATGCAGAAATGGCAATTGCAGCAATTCGCAAAAGAGTCCAGATTTAATCCGGCGATACTCGACACAGCCGCCCACTCACCGCAGCAGAAAGAACGCATCGTTGTAAGATCGGGAACCTCTGTAATCATAATTCCCACACATGATATTCATTACCTCGAGGCAGCAGATGATTTCGTTAAAATACATACTCAAAAAGGTGCATGGTTAAAAAACAGGACCATGAGTCATTTTGAAAAACTGCTGGATGCCAATAAATTTCTGCGAACCCATCGCTCCTATATTGTCAACCTCGCGGAAATTGCAAAACTCGAACCTTATGAGAAGGACAATTATATAATCGTTCTTAAATCCGGTGTAAAGGTTCCTGTAAGCCGAAGCGGCCTTGTAAGATTGAAAGAAGCCCTGGAATCTTAAAATATTTTCCCCGTCCGGCGGGGATTTCCACCGAAATTTATCACAGAAACCCTGAAAAGAAAATCAGATCGTTTTAAGGATCCAATAGCAAAGTGCACTGATTTTTACACAGATCAGCAAAATGATAATTGAAAAAATTATCTGTGAACCATAATTTTTTTTAATAAATGGTTGGGATTGGCTGTATTTCTCCAAGGGGGGTGGTTTTCCCTATAACGACCGGACTGATGCCTGCTTGTATAAACTCATCACTTTTTATTTAATTTTCGACAATCGTTCTAATTGCCGCGATTAAGATGGCAATATCTGGTTCGCCTTCCGGAAGTTCCGACTAATCCAGTAGCTGCATGCCAGCTGCCCTCTTTTTCCGTAAACCGTAAACATTAATGTTCCGGAAAGGATTTTTTGCAGCCTTTTATATTATCGATAATTAATATCTGACAAAATGGTGAAGAAGGCGAAGACACGAACAGGCTGGCAAAGAGTGCGTACGCTATTTAGGGCCTGCTGATGAAGTCATATGAGCTAAGATTTTGTATTTTGATGAAAATCTTGTTCCTGTTTAATTTCGACAATGTCATTAGTAAAACGCTCTTATTACCGTT
>JAATGW010000502.1 GCA_015654495.1 Chitinophagales bacterium | reverse complement strand
ATTACTCACCAGTTGTACCAGTTTTTCAGTACTGGTATTGTATTTCCAGATTTCATCCTTACGGTTATGCGATGCCGTAAACAGTATCTCATTCCCTCTCACTTTGAGAAAAGCTATCGCGGGCCGGCCGAAAGGAATAAGCGTCTTTTCAATTCCCGACATCAGATCAGTTTCAACGATTGCCATTTTCCCTTCCTGATCCCTCACAGCAGAAAATATCTTCTTATCATCACTGCTGAACACCGGATAGGTGTAGAAGAAATTATTTGCGTTTGGGAAAATTTTGATCAGTTGCCCCGATCCTGATTGCAAAAGGTGCAAGGCCGTATTTTTTCCGGGTATCACTTCTACAGCCACGATTTTTTCTCCGTCAAATGAAAGATCAGGAGAGAAATATTTTGATTTGCCTGTAAGCCGGATACGCTGTTTGTTTTTTATATTGACCAGAAAGATATCAGAATAATCCATCCAGGCCCATCTCGGATCTGTTTTATAAGAAGTGTAAACGATCCAGCCATTTTTTGACGAATAATAGTCGTCGCCTGCAATATCCTTTGTAAAAAGTTTTTCTTCTTTACCGTTAATGATCAGCCACCAGGCGGGAATATCACGATATGTTTTCTTTAAAACCAGGAGGGAATCCTTACCGATCAGATTGGGAAATAAATAATCGCGTACATATCGCTTATCCGGAACCGTAACTGTTTCCCTGTCCTCACCCTCAGATTGCGGGACTGACGAACTAAAATCAGCAAAGGCATCCTTTACGAACCCTGCATAACTGATTCCGGCCTTCCGTTTTATTGCGCCCTGAAAAGGATAAAATAGAGGTTTGAACCTTGCCGCATCATTTGTAACCTCCTTCCAGAATTCGCTGCCATACTTTTTTCTTCCATGGGTTACCAGCAGGTAGCCGAGCTGGTAATGATCGGGAACATAATCTTTCAGAGAACCATTTCTCAGCTTCATCCATGAATAATGCTTGCCTGCCTGCTTAAGCGAACGGAATCCATTAAAAAATTCCGGCAAACGGCCCCGACCCTGCGAACTCACCAGGGTTTCCTGGAACACAGCATCACCCTCGAAGAACCAATCGGGTATTGCCGCACTGTTGGCCAATGCCTGTCCTTCCTGACCTGCGATTATATATGCAAATTTTGAAAGTCCGTTTCTGAAATTCATATACTGCTGTACATGGCGGCTCTCATGAATGACCAGGTTTTCAGCCCAGGGCAGACTTCCCAGTTCAAGGCTGTTCTGCATAGGTGTCATATAAAATTCGCTGCGCCATGGTGCAAGGCCAACATAGGCATTTGAAACAACAGTATTCGGCTGAAGAACGATATTGATCTTCCTTACTTCCGTCCCGATAGTACCCAGTGTTTTCCGGTCGAGCTGATGTACGATACCTGCAATTCTTTTTGCGTCAGATTGAAGCGTTGCGGGAAAAATTACTCTTACAGTGTCTGTATCAATCTGCAGCCATTTTAATGATGGCGGATTGCCGCCGAAGCGCTGCCCTGAAGCGGATACAGCAAAAAAAGACAATAAGATAGTAAACAACGTAAGCCGGATAGCTAACCGAAAACTAAAGATCATTTGAAATTTATGATCAATAAATGTAGCGAGGAATTTCTAATTGTGTTTTGTCAACGACCTTTCACCGGGTCTAACCGCTGCTTTACCGGTTTGGCCGACAGTGAACGGATGCCATGGGTTTTCTTTACTATATTGCTGCAAAAGCTATTGCATGGTTTTATTTGCATTGGCCGTTGCTCCGGGTATTGCAATCTGTTTTTATATTTTTTTCCGGGACCAGTATAACCCTGAACCCCGGAAACATTTATTGATCAGTTTTATGCTTGGAGTTTTAAGTGCGGTACCTGCGATAGTTTTGCAATATTTACTGCTTCCTCTGGAAGCCTATTTTTTATCAGCCACTATCGTATCTATTGCCATCAAGGCATTTTTTATTGTCGCGTTTACTGAGGAATCCTGTAAATATTTCATGTTAAGGTACTATGCTTACCGCCAACCTGAATTTGATGAACCCTTTGATGGTATAGTGTATGGAGTAATGGTAAGCATGGGTTTCGCCACAATTGAAAATGTAGCTTATGTAATGCAGTTTGGTTTTGCTACAGCTATTATCAGAATGTTTATTTCAGTGCCGGCCCATGCCTGTTTTGGGATCCTCATGGGGTATCATGTCGGCCGTGCAAAATTTCATTCAGGTCATCCTTTCCCTTACCTGATGCGCGGTTTGTTTCTTGCCATTTTTTTTCATGGTAGTTTTGATTTTTTTCTTTTTCTGAAAGACAGCGATTACATAAAAGAACATGTTTCTGATCTGTATCTGGTAACATGTGCCGTAGTAATGCTTGTGATAGGAATCGGTCTCGCAATCAAGGCCATTCGTGAACACGAACAGATATCAAAACAAATGCACGGAAAAAATCCGGAATTATGATTTCGATTGAAAAAGCAGGGATAAATGATATTGCAACCATTCAGGATCTTGCCCGCAGAACCTGGTCCGTAGTTTATACTTCCATAATAGGGCCGGAGCAGATCGCCTATATGTTGAACCTGATGTATGGAACCCCTGCGATGGAAGACCAGATCCTGAATCAGGGTCACCACTTTCTTTTGGTAAAAGAGAACGGTCTACCGCTGGGATATGCTTCTTTTTCACGCAAATCAGCCGAAGAACAGGAAATATTCCGCCTTCACAAATTATATGTGCTGCCGGATCAGCATGGGAAAGGAATCGGGAGAAAGCTGCTGGAATATATAAGTGCTGAAATTACTCCTCAGGGTGCAAAGGCTCTGGAACTCAATGTAAATAAGAAGAATCCCGCCGTAGAATTCTATAAAAAATCAGGCTTTACAGTTTCCAGGGAAATGGTTTTGGACATAGGCGCGGGATATGTTATGGACGACTACGTCATGACGCTTCATTATCAGTAACTTAGACAATTCACTTCCCGATTTTTGCCTCAATAAACTATTTTAAAATAATTTATTGCGTCTTTTCGTTATAGGTACTGATTTTCAATAATATTTACATAAAATCAGCGTATATAAAACAAAAACGGGTAGAACCTGGTTTTGTACCCCTATCAGGAAAATGCCTGTTTAAAAGCTGACAAAAAATTATGATTTAAGTAGTTAAGAATTTAATTTTGCAAAAAATTTTAAAGTAACAAATATGTCTACTCTTACCAATTCCCACATCGATTTCAGTTTGCCATTCAAGGTGAAAGATATGAGTCTTGCTGAATGGGGCCGGAAAGAAATCCGCCTTGCTGAAGCTGAGATGCCGGGTTTAATGGCCATTCGTGCTGAATTCGGATCAGAACAGCCTTTGAAAGGTGCCAGGGTGGCGGGCTGCCTCCATATGACCATCCAGACTGCGGTTTTGATTGAAACCCTGGTAGCGCTCGGTGCAGAAGTTAAATGGAGCTCCTGTAATATATTTTCGACTCAGGACCATGCAGCTGCAGCCATTGCCGCCGCAGGTATCGGAGTTTATGCCTGGAAAGGACAGTCGGCTGAAGAAGCAGACTGGTGTATTGAACAGACTTTGTTCTTTGGTGGCGCCGATCGTCCGCTGAATATGATCCTTGACGATGGCGGAGATCTTACCAATATGGTTCTGGATAAATATCCTGAACTGGTTCAGCATGTAAAAGGTATTTCTGAAGAAACCACAACAGGTGTTCACAGGTTATATGAGCGTGTTGCTAAAGGAACATTGCCAATGCCTGCTATCAATGTAAACGATTCAGTTACCAAATCTAAATTTGACAATAAATACGGTTGCAAAGAATCACTTGTGGATTCCATCCGCCGCGCAACTGATGTGATGCTGGCTGGTAAAGTTGCTGTTGTAGGTGGATACGGAGATGTGGGTAAAGGTTCTGCAGCATCCCTTTCAGGAGCTGGTTGCCGCGTAATTGTTACTGAAATTGATCCGATCTGCGCTTTGCAGGCTGCAATGGACGGCTATGAAGTGAAAAAAATGATTGATGCTGTTAAAGAAGCTGATATCATCGTAACTGCTTCCGGTTGCCGCGACCTCATCACGGAAAGTCATTTCCGCGCGATGAAAGACAAAGCCATTGTTTGTAATATCGGCCATTTTGATATTGAAATCGATGTAGCCTGGTTGAATAACAACTACGGACAAACGAAAGATACCATCAAACCGCAGGTTGACCTTTACAGCATCGATGGAAAGGAAATCATTCTGCTGGCTGAAGGAAGACTCGTGAACCTCGGTTGTGCTACCGGACACCCAAGCTTTGTGATGAGTAACTCATTTTCAAATCAGACACTTGCTCAGATTGAACTCTGGAAAAATCACAGCAGGTATGAGAATAAAGTATATGTTCTTCCAAAGCATCTCGATGAAAAAGTTGCCCGCTTACACCTGGCAAAAATCGGAGTGGTACTCGAGGAACTGACAACTGCACAATCAGACTATCTCGGCATTTCCAAAGAAGGACCATTCAAGCCTGAACATTACAGATATTAAACGTTTTACGTTCTACGTTCTACGTTTTGCGTTCTACGTTTTACGTTTTACGAAAAAGCAAAAAGCGGCACCCCTACGTGTGCCGCTTTTTGTTTTTATTACTATTCACAAGGTAATAGTTATTAGTTTATAGTTTTGAGAGGTTTAACATAGAACGTTCAACGTTAAACCTCCTGCAAACTATCAACTATGAACCATGAACTATGAACTATTATTACATTTGCAGGCAGAAATGAATACAATGACGAGGCTATCAGTAAACATTAATAAAATAGCTACGCTGCGTAATAGCCGGGGGGCTAATAATCCGGATCTGCTGCAGGTTGCAGTTGATGTTCAACGTTTCGGAGCAGATGGTGTTACCGTTCATCCGAGACCCGATGAAAGGCATATCAGGTATGCAGATGTTCGTGAGATTAAGAAAATAGTGACGACTGAATTTAATATTGAAGGAAACTGTCGTGAGCAGAAGTTTGTTGATCTGGTACTGGAAGTGAAACCTGACCAGGTGACGCTGGTTCCGGATACAGAAGGGCAGATCACATCTGATCATGGCTGGGATACTATTAAATACAGGGATTATCTTGTTGAAATGATCTCGGTTTTTAGAAATGCGGGTATCCGGACTTCGATTTTCTGCGATCCGGTTCCTGAAATGATTGAAGGGGCCGCATTAACCGGAACTGACCGGGTAGAATTGTACACAGAATCATACGCGAAAAATTTTTCAAAGGACAAACTGTTAGCGGTTCAGCCTTATGT
>JAATGW010000707.1 GCA_015654495.1 Chitinophagales bacterium | reverse complement strand
CTCCCGACTCCCGACTCCAGCCTCCAGACTCGTATCGGCTGCTCCCTCTTCCCTCTTGCCTGTATTGCGCTGTCTGAAATCTATTTAGAAATCAGGTGCGGTTTCCTTATAAATAGTTAGATTAGTATTTTCACGAATTAATAATTCCAATCACTGCTATGCCAACAAGAAAACTGACTGTACTCTTTCTCGCTTTATTTCTGATCCTTCATTCCTCAGCTCAAACCGTTGCTAATGCGCAGCCCCTGGTTCGCAGTACACCGGAAAAAGAGGGCGTGTCAAGTAAAGCGATTCTTGATTTTGTAAATGCAATAGAAGCCAGCAAAAATGAATTTCACAGTTTTGTTTTTTTGCGGCATGGAAAAGTAATTGCTGAAGGCTGGTGGAATCCATACAAGGCAGATCTTAAACATACTATGTATAGCTGCAGTAAAAGTTTTACTGCAACGGCAATAGGGTTTGCTGTAAAGGAAAAAAAGCTTACGGTAAATGCGAAGGTGATTGCATTTTTCAAGGAAGACCTACCCGATACCGTTAGTGATAAGCTGGCAGCGATGGAAGTGAAAGATCTGCTTAGCATGACGGCGGGGCAGGAACCGGAACCAAATCAGGTTCCCGCAAGGGAAGAAAACTGGGTTCGCGGATTTCTGGCCGCACCTGTTGTAAATCAGCCCGGAACAAAATTTTTATACAATAGCATGGCAACATATATGTTATCTGCTATCATCAGCAAGGTAACCGGTCAATCCGTGATTGAGTACTTACGGCCAAGGCTATTCGATCCATTGGGCATTACCGATATAGATTGGGAAACCGATCCCCGCGGAATTAATGTTGGTGGATGGGGTTTACGTATCCGCACCGAAGACATGGCTAAATTCGGACAATTGTTTTTGCAGAAAGGAAACTGGAATGGTTCACAGATCCTTCCCGAAAGCTGGATAGAAGAAGCAACCACAACCAAGATCATGCAGAATCCGAATGCAACGGCTGAGCAGCTCGCTAACGGCGATTGGGTACAGGGTTATTGTTATCAGATGTGGCGCTGCAGAAATAATCTTTACCGTGGTGATGGAGCTTTCGGTCAGTATATCATCGTGATGCCAGATCAGGATGCGGTACTGGCTATCACCAGCGAAAGTGCAAGCATGCAGGATGAACTTAACATCATTTATAAATACCTGCTACCTGCACTGAAACCTGAAAATAGTCCGGCTGCTGTTGATAAAGCAGTTGCTGCTGAATTGAAGAAAAAATTAGCATCCTTATCACTGCCGGCTCCGAAAAAAATAACTGATTCGGTTTACAGGTTGCCGGCCGTTGCTGCTTATAAATTAACAACAAGGAATCAGCAGACCGTAACCGGCAACCGGAATATTGAATTTAAATTTGTGAAGAACAGTTGTGATCTCAGATTGAAATCAGACAGCGCAGATTATACACTTCATTTTGGCGCAAATACATGGGTGAACAGCAGCACTACCAAACATGGCCCCTATCTTGTCGCACGCGCAAAAAATAATCTCGAAGGTTTGCCACCGTTTAAAGTCGCCGGCTCTTATACCTGGACGAATGGACACACGCTTGAACTTACATTAAGGTATATCGAGAGTCCGCATACCGAAAAGTACACCTGTATTTTCGATGGGGATAAACTGCTTGTAGAAGTGGGCCAGAGTTTTAATACAGATAAAGTGATATGGGAAGGAACAAGATGACGTTTTACGTTAAACGTTGAACGTTGAACGTTTATACTTGCCGGAGCATTCTCTACATATCCCGGAGCATTTGATCTCTGGCAGCTGAAATCTCTTTCAGTTCACTTAATTTTATTTCAAACAGGCAACAGGCAATGGTCATCGATATCAGGCATCTGAAAGAAATCAATAATCCACTGATTGAAAGCTATCTCAGCCATGGTATCCGCAATAATGAACTGGTGGAAAACAGACAACAGATTGTTTTGCCCTATGCTGATGTACAGTCACTGGAATGGTATTTCGATGGTATCAGGATCGGTTATTCTGACTGGACATATTCGAGCCCGGTAAAATTAAAATGGAGTTTCGAGATAAATGCAGACCTGATTACTTTATTCATCAACCTGAAAGGGGAGGTCCGTTTTATAAATGAATCTGATAATGGATTTTATCTGGGTAGCTCACAACATAACCTGTTTTATGCTTCGCCTGGTCAGAAAGATGAAGGCCTGCTTGTTCAGGAGGATGCACGGAACACAATGTTTATGGTCCAGTTCCCGAAGGATATGTTCGTACAACTGATCCAGGATTCAAGTTTACCTCTGATGAGATTCAGGGAACAGATATGGAATGGAAACAGTGCAGCACTTAGTTTCGAAAACCGTTGGCTTGACCTGCGTATGAGGAATGTAATCAATTCAATCCTGCATTGTAAATACGAGGGCGGAATAAAGAAAATTTTTTTTCTGTCGAAGGTGCTGGAATTACTGGTCTTGCAGGCAGACCTGTTTGAACCTGAGGAAACCCCGAAAAATAATTTTATTAAAACAGCCTACGACCGCGAACGGATACAGTTTGCGATGGAATACCTGCATGGCCACCTCACGAATCCTCCGGGGCTGCAGGAACTTTCGAGGATCGCAGGATTGAATGAATACAAACTGAAACGGGGATTTAAAGAAGTTTTTGGGAATACTGTTTTCGGATATATAGCAGAAGCAAGATTGCAACTGGCAATGGAAGATTTGAGAGAAACTAACAAAACGATATCACAGGTTTCGGCTGATCTCGGTTATTCTTCTGTAAATCATTTCAGTACTGCTTTTAAAAAGAAATTCGGAATGGCTCCTTCAAGAGTTACAGGAAGGTTCCCGTTCTGACTTACAATCATTCTTAATACAATTCTAATGCGAAAAATTTTAACAGCAGTAATGCTGATCGGGAGCTTCATGTGTTTTAATTCTTTCAAAGGAATTTACAATCCATCAGAAATCAATACTCCAAAATCTGATACCATTGATCTGAAGGAGTATGCCGGTATTTATAAATATTTTAATTCACCGGTTCCTTCGGTTCAGATCATTTACAGGGCTAATAAGCTCTTTGCATTTGCAGAAGGCTTCACGGAATCGCAGTTGCACCATCAATCGAAGGATGTTTTTGTGGATTCCGTTTATAATGCGGTTTTCAGTTTCAAACGAAAAGATAATAAAGTTGACACGCTGCTGATGAATGCGAATGGCGCAGAACTGGTGGCTGTGAAGGAGAAACCCTGAAGGGAAATCTTTGATTTTTAAATCGTTACTGCGAATGCCGGCACATTGAATTTTGGTGCCGGTTTTTTATTTTCCGCTTTACCAGAGTTTTCTAACAGTGGTCGGGAAGAATCATATTGTTAATTAATTTTTCAATGCCCTCCACAATGGAAAATTTATTACCTTTTATAAAGAAATAAGAACAAACATATCCGGTACTTCTGCCTGCGGTTTCAACTGTTTCCCTATCCTGAAAATTCCTTAGCCGTAATTTCCCTGACGATATCCATAGTCAACAATATCAATTTCCGGCTCCATGAAATCGCAAATCGCTTTTGAATATTCAGAAGAATCCAATTCTCATATCTTCATAATTAAAGCTAACAGTTATGGGCACGCTAAGAATTAAGGGAATTATCGACATTAAGCAATTCTGGCCAATCGGATCATCTGATGCTGATACCACCAAGCTCAAACTCATCGTCGGTAAAAGCTCTTTTGAGTATAAAGGTGATCACGAACGGAAATTTTCGGTGACGCATGTTTTTGATGATGCAATATCAAAGGGCCAGGGCTCCAAGCCTGTGATCAATACAAGCAAGCGTGATGGGACACAAACGATAACTGTTAGGCTACAGGGTGTAGATGCACCGGAACTCCACTACAGGGCAGCACCATTGAAACGGACCAGCGATGTAAGTGACGCTGAAAGAGCGAAGTTTAATTCTATCAATGAAGAACGCAGGCAATGTTTTGCTGAAAGCGCAACTTTTTCGCTTGCAAAGCACCTGGAGAAATACATAGATGATGAAGGAATGATTCCCGCAGTTTTTCAATCTGTTGTTGAATTTCCCTATGAGGTTGTGGATACTTATGGCAGGTTTATTGGAAATGTTTTTGTCGGTAAAAAGCATGATATCAATATCTGGGTGGTTGAAAACGGATGGGGAATGCCCGCATATTATACTTCCATGAGTGTGGATGAAATCAAGGTTTTTCAGGAAGCATGGAAAAAAGGTAAAAAGAAAATTAATCGGGTCGGTAAATCAGCTTCAAAAAATGCTGCTCTTTTCGACTGGGATTTGTTGTACAGAAAACCTGTTGATGGGCTGGAATTTTCGCCAGGAGAGGATAAGGGAAAGGTGCTGATGCCAAAAATATTCCGCAGGCAAGTCGCATGGATGGTGACAAAAAAAGCGGGTGTGATTTCTTCAGGTACAACATTCAATGGCTATCTCAAGAAATCACCCGACCAGCTCATCCTGCTGAGTGATATGCTCAGTCAGGGGCTATCGGCTTCAAAAGTTTATGCGCTGGATGATTTTGTTTCAGATAAAAACAAAATTGCGAAAAATCCTGAGGACCTGGTATTCCAGGAAAAGCCGGGAACGCTTGTTAATCCGCGTGGAACTAAAATTATAGATTGGTGATAGAAAACGCGCAGTTTTTTAAACAGAATTCAGCAACACAGTTGCTAGAAATTTTGTCAGGCTGAGGGAGAAGCTAAAGTCATGCAAAAGTAAAAATCCGATCTTAGCCAGGCGCGGACATGGTACTTTTTAAAAATGGTTTACTTTGCTGATTCCTATGCTGAGCACTCCGGTTTGTACTCTACATAAGTAAAAGCGGATTAGTTAATATAACCCTACAATGAAATTCAGAAATTTTTTCGTCTGCTGGCTACCTGTATTTGTAGTCATGTTTGCAGTCAACGGCCTGTTTCACGGCATGCTGGCGGGAGAATTTTTTGATAAACAGTTTGAGCCGATCCAGGCCGTGATACATCCTTCAGAATATACAAATATGTTCTGGGTAATTTTGCTGGAAATCATCATCAGTTTTGTGATGGGTTATTTTATTCTTCTTCCCTGGCGTGAAAAAATACCGGGGCGCGAAGCCGCAATCCGTGGTGCTTTGATCAATCTGGTGTCTGCCAGTTCCTGGAATTTTGCCAATGCGTCGATGTTTATCTCATGGTCAAATATTTTAAGTATTGTTGATGTTAGCTGGCATCTTGTTCTTGGCGCATTTTCCGGCTGGCTGATGGCATGGATTTATAATCGTTTTGCCGGACGGTCATCTTAAACCCCGGAGGTATTTCTGCCAGGGTTGGACTAATACAACCACTTTTAATCAATGCTCAAAAAGTCCTGCATGTAAAAACCGACTTTGCCGTAGAAGTCAGACTGAACCCGAATTCTGTAAAATTGATTTCACATCGGGGGTTTGTAGTTATTGAAAGAAATACACTTGAAACTGCGATAGCGGCTTTTATCAGAGAATTTAAATCAAGCCGCCATTCCCTCAATCAGGATTGCGGTATTTATCAGATGTTGATAAACTATAGTTTATTCACCTATGAATTGATATTAAGAAAACAATCCCGTCATCTTCCGATAACTTTTGCTTTGTCCTTTTGTAATGCCAAGCGAATCTCGTTAGTTAAAAGCAATTGCCGGCGGGGATTTCTATCCACTGCCTTTTTCAAGGATACAATATCTCAATATATTGGACTTAGCATTGATGGTTACATTTTCCAGTCGATAATCAGCGGATCTCTATCCGCTGATTTTTTTTGGTATTACCAATTATAAAGTTGGCAAAGTAAGCGGATTTTCGGAATCAAATTTATTGAGCAAATCAATTATGTACAATTTGATTTCCTTTTTTTCAAAAGAAATCATCGCCAGATCCTATTGCTTAAATAAATTTAGCTTTTCTTTTTTCATGATTGAAGTCCTGATATAGATTTTGAATTGAAATGTAAATATGTAATTGATCAGAAACCAATAACCACTCTTCTAACGATTATTTTATTTGCTGAATCACTAGCGTCTCGTTAAAAAGCATGTCAGTTCTTTGAAAATATTGCTGGATAAGGGTTTCAGAGTTTTTAAATTTCAAACGATTTGAGCAAGATTCATTTTATTGGTTTATAATTACTTGTAAATCATGTAGTTATGAATCAGGGTAAATATGTTTTTGCTCAATTAATTGAGTTTTTGTCACACAATGATTTTATTCGATGTGTCTCTAAGTATGATGGCAATTATAAGGTCAAAACTTTTACGTGCTGGCACCAATTGTTGTATATGATTTTTGTTCAATTGTCTCATCGTGAATCTTTAAGCGATTTAATTATTTGTCTTCAATCGCAACAAAATAAATCTTATCACCTTGGAATGGGTAAGGGAACCTCAAAAGCAAATCTTGCAAAAGCAAATGAAAAAAGGGATTTTCGAATTTATGAATCTTTTGCTTTGATTCTGGTGGCCCAGGCACAAAGACTTGCCATACCTAATACTACATTTGATTTATCCATTGATGCGCCAGTGTATGCCATAGACGCGACAGTAATTGATCTTTGCCTGGATGTATTTTGGTGGGGCAAGTTCAGGAAACATAAAGCTGCCGTTAAATTGCATACAATGTTTGATGTCAGAACCAATATACCCACCTTTATTTATGTTACCAGTGGTTCCGTTCATGATGTAAATGGCCTGGATCATTTTCCACTCGAAGTTGGCAGCTATTACGTAATGGATAAGGGTTACATTGATTTTGGACGATTACATCAAATCCATAAAGAAGAAGCCTTTTTTGTAACAAGAGCAAAAGAGAATTTTAAATTTGTGAGGTTATTATCTCGCAGAGTTGATAAATCCACCGGAATAAGATGCGATCAAACAGTTAGACTTAAAAACTATAAAGTATCATTGGATTATCCCGATGTAATCAGACGATTAAAATACTTTGATAGTGATATCAATATGGAATTTGTATTCATCACAAACAACTTTGAAATAACCGCTCTTGAAGTAGCGCGTTTATACAAGTACAGATGGGCAGTTGAACTCTTTTTTAAATGGATCAAACAGCATCTGAAAGTAAAAACTTTTTGGGGCTACAGTTTTAATGCAGTTAAAACACAAATCTACATCGCAATGATTACTTACTTATTAGTTACCATTGTGAAACACAAATTGAAATTGAAACAAACACAATATGAAATACTACAAATACTTAGTATCTCATTGTTGTGTAAAGTACCATTACTTGAAATGTTCTCTAAAACTGATCCGCAATATGTCAAAGAGCGAGATTATAATCAATTGACTTTATTCGATTTATAACAAGACGCTAGTGTTGCTGAATATTAAATTCATAAAACTGAGACATGAATACTTCGCCTGGAACTTCGACTATTCGACTCAGTCACTAAAAATTAATTCTTTTTTGCTTTGTCCGTTTCAAAAGGATGTATTTTATTCTCCTGGTGAAATTTGAAATGCAATACAATAGAATCTTCTAAAGCAAGTAATTCTGAATCTTGTACGTTCTTCTACTCATTGATTATTTTAATATTTCCACTGCACTAATACGAATACGTGGCAGTTGAATAACACCAGAATCTGATGAGGAAAAAAATTCCGGTCTGGAGTTTCCCTAATACACTTGTTAGCAATTTTTATTACGAATTCTTTATCAATGTTGAAAAATGAAATTTCCTATGGAGAAATTACTGGTATCATCGGCTAATTTCGACAAATCTTTAAAAAAAGCTACTTCGATATACGATTAGAACGATTTAGTGCGTTAATGCTTGTTATAACTTAACATCGCTCAGTTGGAATTTTGACACGGTTGCTGATATATTTCGACCACGTCAATGATTAATAATTGTTGCTAACCAAAATGAATGAAATAAATTTTTTGTATAAATGAGTCCTGAATCTTTAGAACTTCCTGAAATTTATTGCTTTAAAAAAACTGATCTTGTAAAGGCTGGAACGTAATCCTTTACAAGAGCTTAAATGGATATTAGCACGTCCTTTCTGCGCAACAACCGCAATTAGGAATGGAATAATTATTCATTGCAAAAAATCAAGCTAACAATGAGAGTCTTACTATTGTTTTTAATGGTTGGTGGAGTCAATTCGGCAATTGCTCAAGTTTCAGATTCGGCTTTGAAACAGTTATCACAAGTACCTGAAAATTTTACCAGAAAAGTTGAAACAAGGATAGAAAAAGTTGAATCTGATATTGTGAGCACTACCGAAAAATATCTAAGAAAACTCGAAAAACAGGAACGCAAATTATACAGGAAACTTGCCTCAGTAGATTCCTTTGCCGCCGCAGAGATGTTCCGTGATACAAAAGAACAATATGCAGAACTGAAAAATAAAATTCAGGGAACAACTGGTGACCTCCAACGATTAAACAATAATTATGTTCCATTACTTGATTCAATTCAGACTTCACTCAACTTCCTTAAACTAAATGGAATTAGTGAGCTAACCAATTCTAAAGAAGCAGAACGAATAAAAGGAGCAATCGAAGGTATAAATTCGATTCGAAGCAAATTAGATCAGGCGGAAGATATCAAAAGGTTTATCCACGAAAGGAAGAATTTATTACTGGAAAAGTTTTCTGAACTAGGAATGGTAAAGGAGTTGCGTAGGTACCAAAAGGAATTCTTCTATTATCAGGCGACTGTCAACAACCTGAAGGAATCTCTGAATGACCCTGACCGATTGGTTTCCACCGCATTGACGATTCTTCAGAAATTGCCTTCATTTCAAAAGTTTTTTGCACAGAATTCTCAGCTCGCTTCATTATTTGGAATGGCGGGAAACATATCTGCTGCAAACCCGGCAATGCTTAATGGAATGCAAACACGATCGACGATCCAGAATTTGCTGCAACAACGGTTTGGTAGCGGAGTCAATATCAGCCAATCTGTGAATTCTTCGATTCAACAGGGTCAGGCCCAGCTTGCACAGCTTCAGAACCAGTTTAATCAGCTGGGTTCCGGGACTGAAATTAGCATGCCGGATTTTAAGCCAAATATGGAAAAAACAAAAACTTTTAAGAAAAGACTGGAGCTAGGTGCAAATATGCAAAGTGTTCGGTCCAATGGATTTTTCCCAACTACTTCTGATTTAGGGTTATCTCTCGGTTACAAACTCAGTGATAAGTTTACCACTGGCATAGGTGTATCCTATAAGGTCGGTTGGGGTGAAGATATAAGAAATATTGATATCACACATCAGGGTGTTGGACTTCGAACATTTGTCGACTTTCAAATCAAAGGCAGCTTCTTCCTAACTGGCGGAGCTGAAATGAATTATAGAAATCAGATACGTGAATTCAATCAATTGAATAGTTATTCGGCCTGGCAGAAGTCCGCTTTAATAGGAATTACGAAAAAATATAGTGTCGCAAAAAAACTTAGTGGAAATATTCAATTGCTTTT
>JAATGW010000199.1 GCA_015654495.1 Chitinophagales bacterium | reverse complement strand
GGTGTTGGTCTGAAACTGATTGCCGGAATTATACTCCAGATGTCCTGCGAGATATTTCCGCCTGTACTTTTGAATGCACCAACATTCCAATCTACATACTCGAGTCGCAGGGCAAAATTTAAAGATGCGTTTTGCCAACCTAACATTTTTCTCTTCAAAACCGGTTGAACAATATCAATAAAACCACCATTTTGTTTGCGGCCATATTGCTGAGTGAATGATTCAGGTACATTTACTTTTATCCATGCCCATTCTCCTGTTATATAAGTGGAGGATTTAACAATTGTGCTATTGAAATCGACAGCCAGAACATCGACCCTTCTTTTATCATCAATCTGTATACCGTCTATCTGAAATTTGTTGTAAACCCCACCCATATAGGACAAACCAAGTTCGCCAATCTTTTTGTTTCTTACGGCCAGTTTGCCGGTAAAGAGTGGAATACCGCTGTTAATTTCTTCAAACCTATCAGGGTTTTTTTTTGCGGCGGGGAGAAAGGTTTTATTTTCTGAATTATCAATGATGGAATTATCGAAGCTGCCGGACACGTAAACTTCATAACCAAACATCCAGTCATTTTTATAGTATTTACCAAACAGACCAAAACCTGCATTGCTCCAGGTGGCAGGTAACATTTGCGTCGCCGAGATCGGTCTGTCAATGAATTCCCATTTAGGTCCGTCGTGATTCTGATTAAAGGCACCGATCGGATTAAGAATGATTCCGCCCCGGAAATTGAGCAATGGATTCAACTCGATATCAAGAGAAGCAAACTCAATAGATATTTCTTTTGCACCATCCTCAAATTCAATTTCAGTTAAAAATTTCAACCTTTTTCCTATAGTAGATGCAACAAAAAGTGTAAGTCGTCTGAACTGGAACTGGTGCCCCTCAGACACTCCGTCAGTAACCAACCTTTGCCAGTTGGCCTCCATATAACCGCCCAATGAAACAGGCAGCTTTCCAAATGCAACAAAAGGGCGATTATACACAGCATCCATATTCATTGTTTTAATCACTGTGTCTTTCGGCACACGTCGTAACAAAGTCGGATCTATCTGTGCTTTTGTAACCACAGAACAAAGCAGTAATGCCAATAATGTTATGTTGATTTTTTTAATCATACAACTTTCAGGGAAATTTTCAATCTGTCTTTTTCTATGGTGATAGGAAAGGTTCGCAGTTTACTTTCGGCAGGTCCGTTTTGTACCAGGCCTTTACTGGTGAATTCGCTGCCATGTGCCGGACATTGAAGTGTATCCCCGAATACCTGCAGTTCTGTACCCTGGTGTGTGCAACGCATCCACAAAGCCGCGTACTCATTTTTGGTGAACCTGTAGATGCAGATCGGATACAACAGGATATCATTCTGAACAATGATGAATTTCTTAAAAATATTCTTCGCTCCTTTTTCTGTTTCAAAGTCTGAAGTCAACACAATTAAATCGTCGCCCACTATATTTCCGGTTGCTGTTTTAAACGTTGTGCAACTATCAAGTGCGGTGCTGAATATCCATCCGCCAACGCAGGCTGAACCGCACCTCTTAAGAAATTCCTTCCTGTCCATTTTTATAACGATTGCAAAAATTTCAGCAGGGCTTTTTGATCTGCATTATTCATCTGGATGAACAGATTTTTACCTGGCATTGCCTCGCCTCCATGCAGTAGAATAGCTTCTTCAATACTTCTGGCCCGCCCGTCGTGCATTAGAAAATATCCGCCGCCTTGCGAATTGGGAGACAGGCCTAAGCCCCACAGTGGAGGTGTTCGCCATTCATAGGTTTTTGCATTGCCTTCAGTATAGCCATCATCCAGTTCTGGCCCCATATCATGAAGCAACAGATCTGTATACGGATGAAATTCCTTATTGGATAAAGCTGCAATCGGTGAGTATCCCGTCCTCAACGTCTGCCTATGACAACTTTCACAGCCAGCCTGAATAAAAAGAGTTTTTCCTTTTATCACTTCTGCTTCCTGTTGATTACGTTGAATAGGTGCTTTTAACGTTTGAAGATAGAAAACCACATTGTTGATGGTGCGATCGGTTACTTCAGGATCAGTAGCAAGACCTGAGTACACATCATAAGGATTAAAAGACGATGTAATTCCAATATCCTGGTTGTATGCATTAACCGTTTGGTGCAGTAGGTTAAATGCCGCTGCTTTTTTCCCAAACCGGTGAATATACCTTCCATGCTGATCTAGAGCAGTTGTTTTCGGTACAATAAACTGAGGCAATGTGTGCCAGTTAGCTTCGCCTGAAATGCCGTCAGCATTGTTGTCGTTAGGATCAGCCATTGCCAGAATGTCTTCATCTGAAACGAGTTCCAGAAATCCTAACCCGGTATTTGCCGGTGGAGTAAAACTTGAAAAACTCGCTCCTGCGGGGATCTTTTCTACTGTATAACCCGGCAGAGCCCGGCTTTGCAATTGCGGACCACCGAGATGGAGGAATTGATTACCGGTACTGTCCGTTTGTCCGAATCTGGTAAGGGTTGTGAATGGATGACCTTTACCATCGCCTGCATGGCAACTGCCACAACTCGTGGCAACAAATAAAGTGCCCAGCCCGGTATGTGAAGTAAATATTTCATCATTAAAAGCAATATCACCTTCTACAAATTGCCTTTTTTGTTCGTAATTAAGACCTTCCACAGGTCCGTCCAGAATTTCATCATCAGCCGGAGCAGGGGGATGCAATTTGCTGCAGCCGGGCATTACTGCAACAAACAATACAAATACTGAACATATGATATATACTTTTTTCAGTGCTCTAAAAACTTAAATAGGTAAATATAAATTATAACTTAGACAAATCTAACATAAATCAGAATAACAAAGTAATCTCATTTCGATATGGCTGGGTTTTATGATTAAATTTGCCTGATGCATTCCTATACCGAAGAAAATTACCTGAAAGCGATTTTTAATCTTTCTGCAGAAAAGGGCGAAGTATCCGCAAATGAAATAAGTGTTCAATTGAAGCTTAAAATGCCTACAGTCAACAGTATGATGAAAAAGTTGGCTGTGAAGAAACTTGTACATTATGAAAGCTATAAACCAATAAAACTCACCGAAAAAGGTAAAAAGGAAGCAAGCCTTATAATAAGGAAGCATCGGTTGACGGAAATGTTCCTTGTGCAAAAGATGGGTTTCGGCTGGGAGGAAGTGCATGAAATTGCCGAGCAGATTGAACATCTGCAATCACCGATTTTTTTTGAAAGAATTGATGCCTTATTGGGTTATCCAAAAATTGATCCGCATGGCTCACCCATACCGGACAAGACCGGGAAAATGGAATGGATCAAATATGAAAAATTAAGTAGTTGCAAAGCCGGCGATACTGTCAGACTTGCGGCGGTAATTCATACAACTGATGAGTTTTTAAAATTTCTTAATATCCGTGGTCTGCAACTGGGTTTGAAAATAAAAATAAAGTTTGTTGAAAAATTTGATAGCAGTATGATCGTAAGTTATAATAAAAGCAATACCGAAATGCTGAGTGAAACGGAATGTGAAAGATTACTCGTTGAAAAAATATAGACCTGCTATTTTATTGTTTTACTTCAGGCCTTTAAAGATTTTCCATTTCAACCGGCAGCAAAACAAAAAGTTGCGGATCCCGCAACTTTCAAATTTTTACAGAAATGATATACTTACGCCATTACTGCGCCGGCTAACCCGGCGACTGATGCCAGCATCAATACGCATTTCCAGCAATATGTTTTGTTCATTTGTGTTGATTTTATGAGTACAAAAATACTATACTACTTAACTGTACTTTGTTAATGTTCCGGTATTATTATTCGTTTTCATATTCGCCGCTTAATGTTCATCCCCTTCCGTATTTGTCATTGTAGCCGAAACAAAGAATGCTCCTTTTACTACAACTTTTGAATCTTTAGCCACTTCCTTCAGCAATGTTATCTCAGTATATCCAATATCCGCAGATCCCTTTGCTACAGGAATTCTTTCAAAAATCAATAAGTTGCTTTCCTTTTTTGACTTACCGATGTGTTTTTCAGGTATACTGTCCTTGTTTGTTGAATCAGATTTGTGTTCTTCTTTGGTATCGGTGAGTACAAAAATATAGTCCTGCCCTTCCACCGTAATAATTGCCTCGCTGGGTATAGCAGGAACTGTGATCTGATTTAAACTGATCACAGCAGTAACATTCATTCCATCAATCAGGCCGTTTTTTTCACCCTCTACCATCGCATGAACAGTAACCGCTTTACTTTCTCCTTCAAAGGAGGATCCCAGTGAGAATATTTTCGCATCATATTCCTTGCCTGGATTATTTGTAATCGTAAAATGAATGGTTTGGTTGTTTTTCAGATTCGGCAGGTCTTTTTCATAAACAAAGAGGTCGAGGTGTAATCTGCTGTTATCAACAATTTCAGCTACAAGGGTTGTGACGTCTACATAGCTCCCCATTTTTACATTTACATTACTGACTACTCCACTGATGGGGCTTTTGACAGATATAACGGAGATAAGTTTACCATTGGAAAGCTTTTCCGGATTCAACCCCATCAATCTTATCTGCTGTTCTAAAGTTGATTTTGTTGTTTGCAATGCACGCAGATCAGCTTCTGCGGCCTGCAGATTTTTCAGAGCACCGGCATTTCCGGCATTTAACTCTTTTTGTCTTTTTACTTCGAGTTCCGTCAGTGCAATTCTGGAAATCACATTCAGGTAATTACTTTGCGACTGTATGAAATCCGGATTGGCTACAGTAGCGATTGTTTGTCCTTTTTTAACATAATTTCCCGGTTGCACAAGCAGTGATTTTATAATGCCACTGTACAAAGAATTTATGCTTGCTTTATTCTGATTGGGGACTCTTAAAACGCCATTTGTTTTAAGTGATTTTGTTAACTGTTTTTGCTCAATTGTACCTAGCTGGATGCCGATGCTATTAATCTGCTCTTCTGTTAGCGTGGCAAAGTTTGGATTCTTATGTTCATCAGAGTGCACCTCTTCCTCAACCTTCGCAGACTCCCCGGTTTTATTGCTTCCGCAGCCGGGAAAAGCAAAGGTGCTAATTAATATAATTGCAGACAGTAAGAAATGATTCTTCATAAATATTTTTATTGATTGATATAGTAATTGTATTGAATAACCGATTGGTTGTATGCGTTCAGGTTTTCGAGATAGTTCTTCCTGATTTGAATGGACTGGCTTATGAATTGGGACATTTCTGAGAAACTGATTTCCCCGGCTCTGTAGGCGAGTGATGCAGCTTTTATTATTTCTTCAGCCTGCTGAAGGCCGCTCGTTTCATAGAACTCCAGGAGGCTATGGTTCTTTTCCACTTCCTGTTGCATCTGCATTATTTGCCTTGTAAGTAATTGCCTGTCATACTTAAATTGTT
>JAATGW010000673.1 GCA_015654495.1 Chitinophagales bacterium | reverse complement strand
TTTGTATTGGCGGTTTACCCTTACCGAGGGCTCACGCCCTGCGCTACAAAATTCACCGTTCCTTCGGAACTGAAAACATGTTTGTATTGGCGGTTGACCCTTACCCAGGGCTGACGCCCTGCGCTACAAAATTCACCGTTCCTACGGAACTGAAAACATGTTTGTATTGGCGGTTTACCCTTACCCAGGGCTGACGCCCTGCGCTACAAAATTCACCGTTCCTACGGAACTGAAAAACATGTTTGTATTGGCTGTTTACTTCTTACTTCGTACCTCGTACTTCTTACTTCCAAAGGCTGTTTACTTCTTACTTCTTACCTCGTACCTCGTACTTCAAAAAAAGCCGCTCTTTTTGGAGCGGCCTTACGGGTGGTTGGTTATAATGGAATTATTTTGCTTTATATACGCCAAGCAGGGTCACTTCAATGCCAGTAGAATTATCAACAAGTGAGCCTTTAAAAGAGGTTTCGGTTAATTCTGTTATAGTGAGCGTCTGCGGATCTTCATTGGCCGGATCTATAATAATTTTTTTATCATCATCAATCAGTTCCCAGGTGCCGGAAGCAACCAGGTCGGGGCCGCCGGCAGTGCATTTCAATGCATTTTCTGTAATAGTGAAAGTGCCATCTGATTTAAAAAAGAATATATTATCCTGCGCACAGTCTTTGATTTCATCGTCGAATACGCTTTGTGTAAATCCACCTAATGTTGCAATCAGGTCTGTTTGGATCCATTGACGACTGATCAGGTCTTTTTTTGATTTTGGTGTTACCGGAGGCTCAGGGACTTTGTCCTTGGTACAGGAAACAGCAAACAACATAACTGCAAAAAAAGCAGCTGTCATTTTTAATAAATGAATGTCGATTTTTTTCATGGTATCAGATTATGTATAAGCTTACACATTTCTTAAAAGAAAGAAATGCTTTTATCTGCAATCAGATTTCTCCCGAAAAGATCAGCAAATCCAGGCCATCACGGTGTAGAGGAGAGATATAGCAACTACGATTATTACGATAAACGGGCGATCGGCATGTTTCATATTGTGCGGATATTAAAATTCAAGGGTAAATACTTTATGTCAACGGAGCAATTTTTGAAAAATTGTGGCAGTCGTTGTTTTAACGGTTTTTTCATATGAGCTTTCGTATGTTAACGGTTCAAAACCAGTGATTTTACCTGGAAAAACTTTATAACAAAGCTGGGGAAGAAAAAATCATGCCATTGTTGCACGTTAACGTTGAAGGATCAACGTTTAACGTTGTTCAACGCCCGTCCAGTCATCGGGGACGCCTTTCTGGAGATAGTCCAAAGCATTGGAAATAAATATTTTGGCGGTATTGTCGGCAGGGTCAGCCTGAGATGCTTTTTCGAAACAGCGGATGGCTTCTTCAAAATTCCTGCTCAGGTAATTTTCGATTCCCTCGTTGAAATCGGGCAGGGTATAGGTTTTTAGATTTCTTTCCTTTTGGGTATTACCGCTGAAGCATTCATGAATATGGAGAGCTTCCTGTTTGCCTTTGAGTTTCACCCGGCCGAGGGGGCGGAAGAGGAATAGTCCCTGTTCCTGTATATGCCGCAGGGTAGCATCGCTCAGAATTATCCCCGTTCTGTAATATTTTGTGAGGCTTTCTATCCGCGAAGCTGTGTTGACCGTGTCAGAAATTGTGGCGGCATCCATGCGATCCTGATCGCCTGTTATTCCCATAATCAATGGGCCAGTATGCATTCCAATACCGATACGGATGGGATCACGGCCATCAACAGTAAATTTTTCATTGAATTCAAGCACTTTAACTTCCATTTCAACAGCGGCAGCGAGCGCATCGGCGGGATTGCCGGGGAAAATAGCCATAATTGCATCACCCAGGTATTGATTGATGAAGCCATTGTTTCTGCGGATGATGGGACCCATCATCAGGTTGAAATCGCAAACGAAATTGAAATTTTCTGCCGGTGTCATTTTCTCGGCAAGAGTTGTGTAACCCCGGATATCGGAAAAAAGTACGGTCACAATTTTTTCCACCTGGTCGCCCAGGCGAACATCAGTAATCACTTCCCGCCCCAGGGAGCGCAGAAATTCAAACGGTACAAATTTTCCTGCTGCAGCGTATATGCGTCGCATTGCTTCTTCCTTTTCCCTCGACTCCTGGATATTCTTTTCATAGAGCATCGCACTTTCGATGGTGGTTGAAGATTGCTGTGCCAGTGTGGTTAACAATTTCAGGTCATTTGCATGGTAATGATCCGGAAGCGTGTGTGCGAGCACGATAGCTCCCATTATACGGCGGTTGACTTTCAGCGATGAATAGATAATTGAATTAACCTCTTCAGTGAGAATATTTGCAGCTTTAAGAAAATTCAGATCTCCCATTATTTCCGACTGGCCATTGAGCAGGATATGTTGCAGCAGGTCAAGATATTCCGGAATTTGTTTTTTGTTCAGCAAGGGTAAACCTTCTGAAGCCAGTATATTGATCTGTTCGGTTTTCTCGTCCCACAAAAAAATCCATCCTGCTGAAAAGCTGATAACATGGCCGGCTTCTTCAAGTGTAATCTGTGCGATAGCCGGGGGTTCGATTGCCTGCGCCAGTTTCCCGGCAAAATTGAACATAAGGTTTACCTCCTGGTACATATTCAAAACCTCGGCGCCCAGTTTCTTTTTTTCAATTTCTTTTTGGGCAACCATTTTTAATAATCCTGCAACAACAGAGGCAGTGCTGTTTCCGGTTACCCATCCCAGTAAGCCTGCTTCATTTTCTACCGGGAAGCGGCTTTCCTCTTTTTCAGATTTTTCGCCTGACAACAAATTGCCGTTGGCATCTTCAATATAAAATGAAGCAGCAGGCTGTTGCCTGAAATACCCGATCAGCATTTTTAATTCCTGATCCGATTGAATGATATTTTTGAGACTAAGTTTTCCCATGTTTGATTGAGGTCGTAAACTTTTCAGCCATTGAGTTGCAATACTTCACGTGCTTTCACCAGAATTGATTCCGGGTCAAAAGGTTTCGTCATATATACATCGGCACCAACTTCCTGACCTTTCTGACGATCCAGCTCCTGCCCCTTTGCGGTAAGCAATACGATAAAAACCTTGTGCAGCTGCAGCTCTTTTTTTACTTTTCTGCACACTTCCATTCCATTCATCCGGGGCATCATCACATCCAGGAAAACAAGATCCGGTTCTTCATTGCGGATAATATCAAGGGCTTTCTCGCCATTGTCAGCAGTAAGAAATTCCACTCCGTCATCTTCAAGTTCCTCCAGGGTTTGTTCAATCAGCATCCGGATATGCTGCTCATCATCCACAATCAGAATTTTTTTAGCCATGATGTACAACTGTTTTCTGCAAGCTATTGTTTTATTTTTTTTTATGATTACTGATAAACAAGGAAGAGAACGTTTTCCATGCCTTTTTCCATACGCAGGCTTTGGGAAAGATCTGTTTTTTCCGAGATCAGCGAATTGAGAATAATGATATCCGGCTGGGTATCCAGCGCTTTTGCCACCAGTTCCTTACCATCGGATTCTACTACGTGATAGCCTTTGCTCTTCAACACGTCCACCAGGGTACGGACGGTATTCTGGTCTTCATCAACCACCAGCACTTTTTTTCTTGATTTACCCTGTTGGAGCAGCGAATCAACTTCGTTAAAAAGAATTCCCGTATCGATCGGTTTTGTAAGATAACGATCAACTCCGATACGGAATCCACGGGCTTTATCCTGCACAATGGATAATACGATGATGGGTATATCAAGGGTCTGCGGATCATTTTTCAAAACGGCAGCTACATCAAATCCATTCATCTCAGGCATCATCACATCAAGGATCACCAGATCAGGGCGATTTGCTCTGATCTTAACGAGGGCTTCTTTTCCATTCGTTGCTTCCTCAATAAGGTATCCGGCATCGCTTAATTCCTGGTAAAGCAACGAGCGGATCGAATCATCATCATCAACGATGAGGATGGTGGAAGTTGCCGTTTTGCTGTTCAGGCGGGATTGCGCCATCTGTTCTTTGAGCTGGGCTACCAGGTCGTTCAGAGGCAGTGGTTTCTGGTTGTCTAATGGCTGCAGTGGAATTGAAAAGGAGAAGGTACTTCCTTTTCCCGGTGCACTCTCCAGCCAGATGGTACCGCCATGATGCTCCACAATTTCTTTACATATCGGCAGACCAAGACCAGTGCCCTTAGGCTTATCCGTGAGTGTATCACCTACCTGACGGAACTGTTCAAATACCGCGCTATGGTCTTCAGCTGCAATCCCGATTCCTGTATCTGTTATGTCAACAATAATTTCCTGCTCCGTTCGGCTAACCTTGCAGGTTACTGTGCCCGACTCAGTAAATTTGACCGCATTTGACAGAAGGTTCACCACTACCTGGATCAGCTTGTCGCGGTCTCCGCGTATATCCGGTAAATCAACTGAATAGTTACGTTCGAGGTGCAGGTTTTTCTGATCGAAAAGAGCAGATGTTGCTGAAGCGGCGCGTTCCACAATTTCAGAAATGGAGACCCATTCCTCACTCCATTCCATTTTACCAGCCTCAATTTTCGCCAGATCAAGTACATCGTTGATAAGGTGGGTAAGACGTTCGCCTTCGGCCACCACCACGTTCAGGTTTTCAGAAACCTGCTGAATAACTTTTCCGGTTTTAGGATCTGATTGATTTGTCTGCGGGAATATCTTTTCTTCCAGTCTTTTCCGGATTATTTTAGCAAATCCGAGTACGGAAGTGAGTGGTGTTCTCAATTCGTGGCTGACTGTAGAAAGAAAAGCGCTCTTGGCCTCATTTGCTTTCTCTGCAATTTTAGTAGCAGTTTCTGCTTCCAGTTTTGCGAGTTTAACTTCTTCAAATAACCGTGCATTCCTCAGCGCAACGCCAACAGATGCTGCGATCGTTGATAAAAGGCGCTGATCGTTTTCATTAAACCGGTTTTCCTGTTCCGTGCTTTGTACACTCAATACTCCAATTATTTTGTCGCCATCAGGAATAGGTACACCAAGATAGGAAGCTGCAGGTATTCCTACACGCTGGAATCCGAGAGATGTAGTTACCCCAGCCGACTCACTGTTGAGTAAAAGTGGTTCGCCTGTGATAAGAATTTGTGATGTGAGCCCTTCGCCCAGTTTCATGGGTACCAGGTTATCGCCATATTGATATGGGAAATAGATGGTCTTGGTTTTATCATTAAGTAAAGCCAGATAAACAATATTGGCGTTGAACAGTTCCTTCATCTGTCCGCCAACACGTGCAATCAACTCATCAGGATTCAATTGGGAGGCTAGCGTTTTGCTCACATTGTTTACAGTAGATAGTTCCGAGCTGCGTTGTTTTGCTTCTGCCAGCAACCTGTTGGTTTCATCAAAAAGCCTGGCATTCTGAAGTGCGATACTAAGGCTACTTGAAAGGGTAACCAGCATTTTCACATTGGAATCGCTGAATGCATTTTCCTCATCCAGGTTTTGCAGGCTCACAATTCCGGTTACATCATTTCCCTCCATCAACGGCACGAAAATAGCCGATTTTGCTCCCTGGCCTGCATACACCGGGTTTTTAAACTTCTTCTCCACTTCCCGCATGCTGTCGTTTATTACCATGAGCTGTTTGGACTCAATAATATGTTTGCGGATTCCATAGGGCTGTCGGGGCGGAAGTATAGTGCGGTCGCCTTTTTCATATGCGTAACGGTCTTCAATGATATTAGCATTCTTATCGTAGGTAACGATATCGACTACCTGCGCATTGAAAACTTCCCGCATTTTTTCACCAACCATCTCATAAATAGATTCTGCATTCATTTCCCGAACCAGACCTTCCTGAACAGTATTGATTACCGCAAGTTCAGCGGTGCGCTGTTCGGTTTCCTTCAATAGTCTCTTGGTCTCATCAAACAGTTTCGCATTCTGAAGGGCAATACTCAGGCTGTTGGCTAATGTCACCAGCAATCGTACATCGGAATCGCTGAATGCATTTTCCTGATCAATATTCTGCAGACTCACAATACCTTTTACTTCATTGCCTTCAAGAAGCGGAACAAATACCACCGACTTGGTCATTTCACCCAATATCACTTTGTTTCCATAATAGGCTGCATGTTTTTCCGTATCTGAATTCAGGAGAAGCATTTGCCTGGTTTCAATAACATGCTTCCGGTACCCATATGGCTCCCTTGGCGGGAGGATGCTTCTGTCTCCCTTCTCGAATGCGTACTTGTCTTCGATGATATTTGAACTCTTATCATAGGTCACAATATCGATTACCTGCGCATTGAAAATTTCCCTCATTTTTTCACCGACAAGATTGTAGATTGCGTTAGCATCAATTTCCCGCACAAGACCTTCCTGTACCACATTGATTACGCCGAGTTCAGCTGTGCGTTGTTCCGTTTCCAGAAGAAGTCGCTTGGTCTCATCAAACAATCTTGCATTTTCCAATGCTACGCTCATACTGTTTGCCAGTGTGGTTAACAGGCGTACATCCGACTCACGGAATGCATGTTCCCTGTCCAGGCTTTGCAGACTGATAATGCCTTTTATTTCGCCTCCTGCGATCATCGGTACAAACACCTGTGATTTCGGAATATCACCAATCAGCAAAGGATTACCATAACGCGCTGTCTCTTCAATCACCTTTTCATTATGTAACATCAGCTGTTTGGTATCAATTACATGTTTGCGGAATCCTTTGGGTTCTCTGGGACCGAGTAAAGTACGATCTCCTTTTTCGAATGAATATCTGTCTTCAATTGTATTTTTCCTTTGATCATAAGTAACGATATCGATTACCTGTGCATTAAAGATTTCCCGGATCTTTTCACCCACGAGGTCGTAAATGCTCTGGATATTCAATTGCGCCACCAGGCCTTCCTGTACACTGTTAATTACCGCGAGTTCCGCATTTCTTTGTTCAGTTTCATTCAGCAGTCGGGTAGTTTCATCAAAGAGCCGGGCACTTTCCAGCGCCACACTCATACTGTTTGACAAAGTGGTGAGCAGACTGTGGTCTGATTCGCTGAAAGCATTTTCCCTGTCCAGATTCTGAAGACTGATTATCCCTTTTACTTCATTGCCGGCAATGAGAGGCATGAGTGCAGCCGATTTTGGCGCTTCTCCGAAAATGATTTCATTATTATATTTCTTCGCAATCTCTTCATAGTTTGTGTTAATGAATAAGGGCTGAAGGGATTGTATAATATGTTTCCGAAATCCGCTCGGTTGCCTGGGTCCGATCAGCGATCTGTCACCCTTCTCATAGGCATACCTGTCTTCTATCAGGCCGGTATCTTTATCGTACATAACGATATCGATCACCTGCGCATTGAAAATGGCACGGATCTTTTCACCAACCAGGTCAAAAATGCCCTGCATATTCATTTCACGCACCAGTCCATCCTGTACACTATTGATCACCGCGAGTTCCGCATTACGTTGTTCAGTTTCTTTCAGCAGGTGTTTTGTTTCATCAAAAAGCCGGGCGTTTTCCAGTGCCACACTAATACTATTCGCGAGCGTGGTTAAGAGACGAACATCAGATTCGCGGAAAGCATTTTCCCTGTCCAGGTTCTGCAGACTGATAATGCCTTTAATATCACCACCTGCAATCATCGGCACAAAAACCTGGGATTTAGGAATTTCGCCGATGATAAGAGGGTTTCCGAAACGGATAGACTCTTCTGCAACATTTTCATTGTGCAGGAGTAATTGTTTTGTTTGAATAACGTGTTTTCTGAATCCTTTTGGTTCTCTCGGAGCAATCAAAGTACGATCGCCTTTTTCATATGCGTATCTGTCTTCAATCGTATTATTTTTTGGGTCATAGGTAACGATATCGATTACCTGTGCATTGAAGATCTCGCGGATTTTTTCACCTACGAGATCATAGATACTCTGGATATTCAATTGGGCTACGAGTCCATCCTGTACACTGTTGATTACAGCAAGCTCTGCATTCCTTTGTTCTGTTTCTTTCAGCAGGTGTTTGGTTTCATCAAAACGCCTTGCGCTTTCGAGAGCAACACTCATACTGTTGGCGAGGGTTTTCAACAAGCTGACGTCAGATTCAGAGAAAGCATTTTCCTTATCGAGATCCTGCAGACTGATCATACCGATAACGGTATTATTGGAGATCATGGGCACTATTACCACGGATTGCGGTACTTCTCCGATAAGTACGGTATGATTATACTGTTTTGCAGTTTCCAGAACATTGGTATTAAGAACCATGGGTTCCGAGGTTTCAGCAACCCCTTTTCTCAAGCCCTGAAGCGGGCGCCGACCCAATAATGTAGTATCGCCTTTTTCGTAAGAATAGCGGTCTTCGATCGTATTGTCTTCTTTATAATACATTACGATGTCGATTACCTGCGCATTAAATATTTCACGGACTTTTTCACCGACCAGGTCAAATATTCCCTGCATATTCAGATCGCTCACAAATCCTTCCTGTACGCTGTTGATAACTCCAAGCTCGGCATTCCGTTGTTCTGTTTCCCTGAGCAAATGTTTGGTTTCGTCGTAACGCCTTGCGCTTTCCAGCGCTACGGTCATACTATTGGCGAGGGTTTTTAGCAGGCTTACGTCCGAGTCCGAAAATTTATTTTCATGATCGAGGTCCTGCAGGCTTATCATACCGATGACCGCATTATTGGAGATCATCGGAACGATTACAATTGATTTAGGCTTTTCACCATAAAGTACAATATGATCATATTTTTCAAAATATTCTTCGATATTATTGTTGATGACCAGGGTCTCGGAAGTTCTTGCGACCTCTTTCCGGATACCCTGCAGCGGGCGTTTCCCTAACAAAGTTGTATCGCCTTTTTCATAGGAATAGCGATCTTCGATCGTGTTATCTTTTTTATCATACATCACAATATCGATCACCTGTACATTGAATATCTCTCTTACTTTTTCACCTACCAGATCAAAAATTCCCTGCATATTCAGGTCGCTCACAAAACCTTCCTGTACACTGTTTATAACCCCCAGCTCTGCATTTCTTTGTTCTGTTTCTTTCAGTAGTCTCCGTGTTTCATTAAACCTGGTAGCGCTTTCCAGGGCCACGCTCATACTATTGGCTAGTGTTTTCAGCAGGTGAACATCATAGTCAGTAAATGCATTTTCCTTGTCGAGGTCCTGAAGACTGATCATCCCGTTTACCTTGTTGTTGGCGATCATCGGAACAATTACAAGAGATTTCGGAACTTCACCTATGAGAGCTGAAAAGTTTTCCTTTCTGGCAACTTCAAGCAAATTCCTGTTGATAAGTAATGTTTCATTTGTTTCCGCTACCTGCTTTCTGAATCCCTGTAATTGACGGGGAGCTAACAGGGTTGTATCTCCCTTTTCATATGCGTAGCGGTCTTCAATGATATTTGTGGCAGGATCATAGGTTACGATGTCGATTACCTGCGCATTGAAGATTTCCCGGATCTTTTCACCAACCATTTTATAAATGGCATCCATATCCTTTTCACGGACAAGACTTTCCTGTACGCTGTTGATTACAGCAAGTTCTTCCACACGTTGCGAAAGCTGCGCCGTCCTCTCATGAACAATTTTTTCCAGTTCCCGATGTTGATCATGAAGATGCCTCGTGCGCCAGCGTACGAGCAGGTATACTATGCCGATAGCAGCAATGGCATAAAGCGCAATTGCCCACCAGGTTAAATACCATGGTGAAAGAATTAAAAATGTATAACCCGCCTCCTCACTTAATTTTCCATAGACATTTTGTGCGCGGACCTTAAAAGTATAGGAGCCCGGCGAAAGATTCGTGTATTCCTTATAGCTATTATTGTCAAGTGAACTCCAATCATCATCGTAACCTTCGAGTTTTGTCTGGTATTTCAGCAATGATTCCTGATCATAAAAGGGAGAGGCATATTCAAAACGAAGCGCATTATTTTTATATGGAAAATGTATCCGGCCGGAATCTGCCTGCGGATCAGGGTTCATCTGATGCGAACCGTTGGAAACAAAACGGATGTATACAGGAAAGTTTTTCAGGCTGCCTGATGTTAACTTTTCATCATATCTCACTACACCATTCAGCGTGCTGATCCAGGTGATACTATCCCGGTCATGAAAAATTTCCGCGATTGTTTCCTGGAAAACAGATTGCAGACTTGTGCTATCAATTGTATATCCCTTTGGACCCGGGGTATAAATTCTGAATTCTTTCCCGATTCTTACCCAGATGCGATGCCGGCTGTCCTCTGAAATCATGAGTTCCAGGATGCCTCCACCCCTGTTGAATTTGCCAATGTCCGGATCGATAAAAAATGTTTTGGTTTTTTCGTCAAACTGGTAATAACCGGAATCGCCGCCGAAAAGCGTATTCCCACGGATAGTTGTAATGAGGCCCTGCAACTTTAATGCTGCAGGTAAAGTGACTATTTCTTCGACTTTCAACGCTTTTAGAGAAGGCTTTCCAGTCACGGGAAAGCTGAGGCGGTATGATACAGGGCTCTGGGTACCCAGCCAGATTTTTCCTGGAAGGTCCTTGTCTTCAGAGAGTGTCCAGATATCCTCATTGATCTCAGGAATTTTGCCGATGAATTCCCAGGAAGCATCCGGTGTATTATAATCTCTGTAAAAAACAACCGCTCCACCGGAGATGCCGACAAACAGAAGATTTTTATTGACCTGGGATTTACGAAAGTTTAATACACCAAAATCACCGCTTACAGATTTTTTTACCGTTTGCACCTGGTTGTTTTTTAATCTAAACAAGCCATTGGACGTAATTAATAGTTCTTTGCCATCAGCTAAAAGATTAAATGTTTGACCTGACGGCAATCCCCTGACTGATTCGAATATTCCGGTGGCCGGGTTCAACCTGAGTAAACCAGTTGATGTTGCTGTATATATTTTGTCCTCGAAACGGGTAGTAAATAAAGTCGTTGAGCTTACCCCCTGCAATGCTTTAAAGTAACTGAAAGGTTTATTTAATTCTACCCTGGCGATCCCATAATCCATTCCAAGCCATAAGTTCTGGTTATGATCCAGACACAGGTCATAAACGAGGTCATCAGGTAATCCGCTGGCCTTTGTAAGATGAAGCTGTGTTTTGCCTTTATTATCGATGATATAAAGTCCGGCTCCGGCAGTTGCGATTGCATATTGGGTTTTACTTACTGCCAGACCCTTGTACATATTATATTCTCTGAAATCGCTGTCTGCATCTGCCTGGAATTTCTTAAAAGTTTTCCCATCATAAATAAATGCTCCGAGGCTGAAAGTTCCGATCAGGTATTTTTTTGTACCATCATCTTCAAAAAAAGGCATCATCACCTGCATCCGGTCTGCACCCAGGAACTCACTGCCAGGAATCAATACAAGCTGATCATTGATCATCCGGGAAAGCCCCCTGCGTTGTTCATGCACGAAGAGTATACTATCCGGATAAAATGAAAACATGAATTGGGTTTCAGGCGTCCATACTTTTGCTGAACCATCAGGGTTAATGCGGATAAGCTTTTCACGTGACTGAAACTATTTTCCCTGAGGT
>JAATGW010000755.1 GCA_015654495.1 Chitinophagales bacterium | reverse complement strand
CCGCCTTTAACGGCTTACCGTCTATCTGTTATAAATATCATTGTCGTTGAGTTTGGAATGAGGTAGACGGGAATACGGAAAGAGCGCCTGCCCGACTCAGCGCAGCGACGGCGGGGTAATGAAGAAACGGGAAATTTATCTGCAGCCATGCAAGGGTTTTCATCCGTTTTAGCCGAAAGGCTTGCAGTTAAAATATGAATTTTATCGTAAGATCCGTAACTGATAAGTATTCTATTTCAAACAGCAGGCCCTATTTAATGACTTTCATCTCTGGCCTGGTCTTACAAATGGAATTGTTGTAATCCTGATATGTTTCAGCGGTACGGTTTACGCATACAATACCGAATTCATAGAAATGGCAGCGCCACATTTGTACAAAGTGGATCAGCCTTTGGCTGATATCCGGCAGTCGGCGGATGAAATAAAAGAACTGATCGAATAGAGCTCCGGGGGAAGCATTGTATCTTTTAATATACTGGCAGATCAACAACGTACATACCAATTTGTTGCAAAAAAACCTGATGATAAAACGCGTGGTACAACCTATATGGTTAATCCTTACACTGGCAAAATTGCCGGCAATTCCCAGGAAAAAAATACAAAAGAATTCATGAGCAAAATGTTCAGCCTGCATCGCTGGCTTATGCCTGATAAAATGCCTAGAGGTTGAAGCATTGATTTCTTAACTGCTGCATAAACAGCAATCCTTTGTCTTTTGTAAACCTGATATTATTTTCCGGAATCTTTTCAGGTTCTTTATAAAACAAAAGGGCCTTTTCCACACTCGACTCCCGCAGAAAATGCAGCATCGGATAGGGTGACCTGTTAGTATAGTTTGCCGGATCTGTTTCATCAGCTCCTTCAAAACAATACCCGGGATGAAAACTGGCCAACTGGTAAATACCTTCGTATTCCTGATCTTCAATTAAGGCTTCTGCCATCGATAATATGTCAAGATAATCGTCAAAATTTTCAAAACCGTTTGTCATGATGAGCAGACAGGTTTCAATATCTTCATTCTCGTCGAGCCGATAACATTCACGTATGGTTTCTTCCAGTATAATGGCGGGATCGGCGGAAAGAGTCACAGAAAAATGTATGCGGCCTTCGTTCAAAGGACGTGATGCGAATGGACAAAAATTACAATCTATCACTACCTGTTTTATCCAGTTTATGGTTTGTTCGATTGCGATTTCTTTATTTGAATCTGTCATATGCTAAATACTAATTTTTTTTTCTGTTCCAATTGCCTTTCGTTTGCTCAGATAAAATATAATCACCCCAAGCCCCAGAATTGCGAGCCCAATGAGGCTTTCTGTTGTTTTGTCTTTCAATGTAAATATCAATACCCATATGTTGAATAATAAAAAGGTGATATGGGGTAAGGGGCGAAACGGAACCCTGAAACTTTGTTTTTCACCCCTTGATTTATCCCACAAAGCCGAAGCAACTGTTAATGATGACATCAATTGTAGTACGAAGCCGCAATAGAGAAGGATATTTTCAAAAGATCCGGTAACAGTGAGCAGGATACTTATAGAGATATGGAGCCATAAAGCATTTACCGGTATACCTTGTTTATTTACACCCGCAAGTAATTTAAATGAGGGATTATCTTTCGACATTGCCCAGGTAACCCGGGGTCCCACCCAGAGATAAGAACTGATAGTGGCAATGAGTTGTACTGCAATAAAGATGCTCACCCACTTACCACCGGTTGATCCGAACAGATTCTGAAACGCAATGAAACTAACTTCTTCTTTACCCTGTAATTCTGCTACTGAAGCATGCTTTAGTAGCACGTACTGAAAAAGTATATATACAACCGCTACAAAAAGGGTACTAATGACTAATGCCCTGGGAAGATTAACAAGGGGGTTTCGGATTTCACCTGTAACATAAGAAGCTGCATTCCAGCCGGTGTAGGCAAAAAAAACAAATACCATTGACACAGCAAATCCCGGACTTATGATTTCTGTCTTCCAGGAATCATTCCAAATCAGCGCATTCACTGTAGCTGGTTGAAAATACAAACCGGCAATAATCAGGATTAGTATAAACAGAATTTTTATAAGTGTTGTGATATTCTGAAACCGGCTACTCTGGCGAATCGTAAAGCTATGCATGAGTCCTACCAATACAATGAGTGCAATGGCCCAGAGTTTAGAGTTTGCGAGACCCAGCGGAGCCATATATCTTGTAAAAGCAATTGCAGACAGCGCAACGGGTGCAGAAAAACCAGCAGTCAGTCCGGCCCAGGCTGATAAAAACCCTGCCAATGGGTGAAATATTTTTGCGAGATAAATATAATCACCGCCGGACTCACGAAACTTTGTACCCAATTCAGCATAGATCAGTGCACCACAGAGCGCTAAAACACCCCCGGATATCCATAATAAAAGAATACTTGTAGTATCCTGTACCTCCGCCAGCTGAAAACCCAGGCTTGTAAAAACTCCTGTTCCGATCATATTGGCAATCACAATGGCAGATGCCGTTGTAGTGCCTATTTTCTTCTCTGTCAGAATATAAACTTTTAGTGCTTTGAAGATATGAGAAAAGAATGCTGGACGCGATTGAGATCACAATATTCTATTTCTGCTCCTGCGCAATCTCAAAAACGAAAAAGTGCTGCATTGGCAAAAAGCGCCCGTTTTCAATCATCCGGAAACCGTTTGCCTCCAGTTCTTTCCTGATTTGTTTTTCGCTGGTTTTGTGAAGCGGTCTGATCCGCAACTCAGGATCTTCGGCGCGATATTCCATCAGAATCAGTTTTCCCCCTGGTTTCAATATTTTTTTGATGGCTGTTAGCATTTCATGAGGATACTCCAGTTCGTGATAAACATCCACCATCAATACAAAATCGAAGCTGTTCGCAGGGAGATTTGGCGTTGTCACCCCACCCTTGACCACTTCTATATTTGTTGCTCCTGAATCACGTATCCTTGAACGGATAATTTCTACAAATTCATCCTGTACATCTACAGCAAAGACCTTTCCTTCCGGCAAATGTTTAGCTATTTTAAAACTATAATAACCTGTGCCTGCACCGATATCGGCAACCAAATCATTTTTTTTCAGGTGCATGTAGCGAACCGCGAGATCACTATTTTCCTGTTGCTGCCTGTTGCTGCGGTCCAGCCAATCTGCTCCGGCGGCATCGATCATGCCCGCAATCTCGCGCCCATAATAAAATTTGCCAGTCCCGCCAGACGATACTGTCCGGTAGGTATAAACAGAGTCCGGATGCTTTTCCTGACAAAATAGGTTTGTCGGGGAACTCAGTACGAAGAGCACCAGGTGACGCAGCGAAACAAACCTGACCCGCATACATAAGAATTTTATTAAAGAACATAGGTGTTGATAGACCTTTTCCCTTTCAAGTTATTTTATTTTCTGTATTCGTAAATGGGTCAGAAGAAAGTGGTCTAATTTTAAATTTCAAATTAAATCTGATCGGATCGGACGCCGGAATAATTTCATAACCCGGTGTGAAAAAATATAAAACCTTTAAAATGAAAGAGATGAAATACTTCTTTGCAGGTGCTTTTCTGATGATGACATTTTGCGTTAACGCACAGAAGAACACACTTCTGGAAGCATCTTTCTGGCAAACAAAACCGGGTCAGGAGCAGGTAAAGGTGGAAATTGAAAAAGGCGCTGATCCCGCCGAACTGAATGCTTCGAATTTCGATCCGGTGACGCTGGCTATCAACGCGGGCGCCCCCAATGAAACGGTAAAATTCCTTCTCACTCAAAAAGGCAACGAAGTGAATAAACTGACCCACGACGGAAGAACCTATGTTTTCTGGGCAGCTTATAGAGGAAATACGGAGTTAATGGAATACCTGATAGTGAATGGAGCCAAATTGAAAAACATGATTGATAATCATGGCTACTCTGTTTTAAATTTTGCAGCAGTTACAGGTCAGCAGAATACCAAAGTGTATGATTTCTGCATTGCAAACGGAGCTGATCCCAAAATTGAGTTGACGCACGAAGGTGCAAATGCACTTTTGCTCGCCATTCCTTTTGATAGTTCAGGAAAACTCACGGAATATTTTGTTTCCAAAGGCCTGGATATCCGGAGTGTTGATGCCCAGGGAAATACTGCTTTCAATTATGCAGCACGTGCGGGCAATATCGGCGTAATGAAAATCCTGTTGAATAAGGGAGTAAAGCCCACCGATAATGCTATCATCATGGCCAGTCAGCCTGCCCGGCAAGGAGTTAAAAAACTGGAAACTTTTCAATACCTGGAATCTGTGGGTGTCAAATTAAATGCAGTAAGCAAAACAGGCGATAATGCATTACATGGAATTGCCCGCCGTGGAGGTCAGGATGATATCATCAAATACTTTCTGTCCAAAGGAGTGAAAGCTGATAAAGTAAATGAAGAAGGGAATACTCCTTTTATGAACGCTGCAGCTTCCGTTAGCGATATTGCCACCCTGGAACTACTTCGTGCGGGAATTGCTGATATTAATATAACCAATAAAGCCGGCCAGTCCGCATTAACTCTGGCTCTGCGCAGTAATAGTCCGGCAGTAGTGAAATACCTGGTAGAGAAAGGTGCTGATATTAACGTGGTTGACAAAAAAGGAGATAACCTTACCGTATTTCTGATTGAAAGCTATAGCCCTCGCCTCGCGAATGATTTTCAGTCAAAACTGGACATTTTAAAGTCTGCCGGATTGGATATCAGCAAGACTCAGGCGAATGGAAATACCATTTATCATTTAGCCGTTGCAAAAAACGATATCGGATTATTGAAAATGCTGAGCGGTATTAACGGTGTAGACATCAATGCAAAAAATAAAGAAGGATTTACCGCCTTGCACAAAGCAGCCATGATTTCAAAAGACGATACTATTTTGAAATTCCTGATTTCAGCAGGTGCAAAAAAAGACATTCAAACCAGTTTCAGTGAAACTGCTTTTGATCTTGCCAGCGAAAATGAAAATTTTTCAAGTAAAAAAATATCAACCGAATTTTTAAAGTAGCGACATGAGAAAATTGAGTGGACTAACCGTGCTGATGAAGCTGGCCGTCTTTATTCTTTTACCGCATCTATCCGATGCCCAGTCAGCGCCCGCGACAAAATACAAGTGCATGGTGCAAATGACAAACTATATGGGGGAGGGTGCTTATATAGCTGTATCCTTGATTAATCCCGCTAATGGTTATGAAAAAACACTTTATGTTAT
>JAATGW010000458.1 GCA_015654495.1 Chitinophagales bacterium | reverse complement strand
GGTCACTGGTTTAAATTTTCAAGTTATTTTTCACTAAAACATTAGCGTCGCGCTAATAGTGAGACTGCCTATTGCCAGCACCCCCTCTTAATCAGCAGAGCCTATTTAGAAGCAGAATTTCAGCGCCATCCTGAATTAGTATTTTAACCGGTAAAGCCTGGTTACTATTTCTCTTTAAACTTCTCCTCCCTGCTTACTCCTACTATATAACTTCCTTCTTTTGCCGGTAAGGGGAGCCGGAAAGCAGGCGGGAAAAAAATATCGTGCATGTCTTTGTCATCCCGTCATTCCGTCTTCCCGGAAAAAAAAACTATATACTAAAATCGATCATGAAAGAATTTTCTAATCTGCTTACTCCTGGTCACTGGTTTAAATTTTCAAGTTATTTTTCACTAAAACATTAGCATCGCGCTAATAGTGAGATTGCCTATTGCCAGCACCCCCTCCTAATCAGCAAGCCCTATTTGGAAACAGAATTTCAACGCCATCGTGAATTAGCACTTTAACTGGTAAAGGCTATTTACTATTTCTCTTTAGACTTCTCCTCCCTGCTTACTCCTGCCTATTGCCTGGCTGTTAAAACTAACAACTGATAACTAAGAACTATCTATCCAAATATCCTCATTGCTTCCCTGAAAGTATTGCAATGCGCTTCAACTATAAACCTGATATCTGCTGAATAGCCACCACCCATCGCTACGGTACAGGGAATACGGTATTTTTTTAACGCTGAAAATACCATGTGGTCCCTTTCCCTGCAACCTGCCATTGAAATCTTTAGCTTTCCGAATTTATCTGTGTAAAGTATATCTACACCGGAGAGATAAAAGACAAAATCGGGCTGGACTTCATTCAATAGTCTTTCGAGATTATCTTTTAGTAGCGTGAGATACATGTCATCATCTGTACCATCTGCCAGGGGAATATCCAGGTCGGATCTTTCTTTGTGAAAAGGATAGTTATGCGCGCCATGCATACTGAATGTAAATACCCGTGCTTCATTTTCAAAAAGTCTGGCAGTACCATTACCCTGGTGTACATCAAGGTCGACGATCAATATTTTATTAAAGAGTTTATTGTGAAGGAGAAAATTTGCAGCAACAGCGAAATCATTCAACAGACAAAAACCTTCTCCATGATCGGCGAAAGCATGATGAGTGCCGCCGGCAATATTCAGCGCGACCCCAGATTTCATCGCTGCCATACAACATTCGATTGTTCCCTGTGTAATTATTTTTTCTCTCAGGGTGAGTTGCGGTGATTGCGGAAATCCTATATGCTTCTGTTCTTTTGCAGTTAGTAACTGTTCATCAAGTTTTTTAAGGTAGTCTGCATGGTGAGTAAGGAGGATTATTTCATCTGTGCACTTTTCAGGTGCCATCAACTGGCCTTCAACGATAGTGCCTTCGTGTATCAGCTGCCCGGGGATAAGTTCATATTTTATCATCGGGAAACGATGACCGGCCGGAAGGGGATGAGCATAAACCGGATCCCACGCAATCTTCAGCAATATTTTAATTTTTATTGAATCTGAACAATGGATGACAAATCATGCTGCCTGCGGTCGCCTTTTACAATGGCGAAAACACGGTCCCTTTCAGAAGTATGAAGAACTATATGGCCGGTAAAATTGCTGAAAGCCGGCAGTATCGCAAGTCGCTCGGAGAAATAAAAGCAGGGAAAACTAAGGGATTGTTTTCCGCTGCCGGAAATCCGCACTCCCGGATGAATATGACCGGAAATTGTATAGTGTTCCTGGAATTCATCCTGAACCTTTGCGGGATCATGAATAAACCGAAACGGCTTACAAACGTATTCCATATCGTGAACGATCATATCGAGATTTTCGTAAACCTGGTTTTTCAGGCTGTCATGATTGCCTTTAACCAGGTGAATCTTAATTCCGGATATATCCGATCTCCACCGTGCAAACCAGTCATGCTCCTGGTTGTCTCTGCTGTGAAATAAATCGCCGGTAATAATGATTTCCTGCGGTTGAAAATACTGGATCTGTTGAAAAAGCCGTTGCAGATCTTCCTTAAATACAGATTGTGGCACACCTATTCCCGATTTTCTGAAATGTCCGGTTTTACCAAAATGCAGATCTGATATTATCAGGGTTTTTGCATCCTCCCAGAATAAACTTCTTTCGGCACTAAGCCAGCAATGCTGACCCGCAATTTCCAATGATATGGGTGGATTCATTTAGACAAGTTTGCTTTTGTAGTAGCTTCACGTTTAACGTTAACCGTTGAACGTGAAACGTAAACCGTTACTTAAAATGTTTTTCGGCTTCAAGAATGGCCTCGGGTTTGCCTGCATCTATAAGGATATCCTCATCATGAAACCAGGCGCGGATCTGTTTTGTTTTTGCAAGCTCAAGATACACATCGATGATGGAAAACTTACCTTTTTGTGATATCAGTGGAAAAATTTCAGGACTAATAATATGTATACCGCTGAAGGATGCGGGATAGAGTTCATCATTCTCTTCATGTACCATTTTTTCTTCACCTGTTTTATTATTCCGCCAGCCACACAAAAGATTGTTTTTATCAAAAAGGAAATTTCTTGAGCTTTCTCTTCGAGTAACCGCAACTGTTACCAGCGGGTTAAATTCCGTTTGTGCCGCATACATTTTTTTCAGATCAAGGGTAGTAAGTATGTCGGCATTCATCATGATAAATGGTTGGTTACTATCCTCAAAAAACCAGCCTGCATTCAGGAGGCCGCCTCCGGTTTCCAATGCCTGTTCCTCTTCATGTGAGATCCTGATTTTCGCACCAAAATCTTTATTCTGTTGCAGGTATGTTATGATCTGGCCAGCAAAATGATGAATATTAATAATAAAATCCTCAATACCAAAACCAATCAGGTATTCTATAGTTCGTTGTAACAAAGGTTTTCCATTCACTGGTGCCAGTGCCTTGGGGTGGGTATCTGTAAAAGGTTTAAGCCTGGTGCCTAATCCCGCGGCCAGTATCATTGCTTTTACTCCTGATAAATCAGACAGTTTTATATTGGTCATCTTAACAATCGGGTTCAACGTTAAACGTTCAACGTTGAACGTTTAACGTTAGAAAGTATTATTTATCCATTTTTTAGATTCCTGCTCCACATGCTCCACAACTGTTTTCACCCCGAATTTTTCTTTCAGATGTTCAGCCAGTTTATCGGCAGCAAATACACTGCGGTGCTGCCCGCCGGTACATCCGAAGCTTACGGACAGACTTTCAAAATCCCTTTTAATATAGTCTTCAACAGAAATATCTACCATGCCGTAAACGTGTTGAAGAAAGGTCGACATCTCTGTTTTATGCAACAGGAATTCCTGTACTTCCTTATCGCGGCCGGTCAGCACTTTGTATCTTTCTATTCTACCCGGATTCAGAATCCCGCGGCAATCGAAAACAAAGCCACCGCCATTGCCACCCAAATCTTCAGGTATCCCTTTGCGATAGGAAAAGCTTCTGATGTGGACCACAAGTGAGGTGTCAGGACTGGCTTTGGTTGTTTCAAACCGGTTAATCATTTCATCGGTTACAAGCAAGCGCAATACTTTTTGTAACTCGGGTAATCTTATTGGGAATTTTTTGTTATCGAGAAACCAGCGCAGGTTTTTTAGTGCAAACGGAATACTTGAAATAAAATGAGGTTTACGCTCAAATAAACCACGAAAGCCATAAGCGCCGAGTGTTTGTAACATACGGATCAGTACAAATCCATCATAGCTTTCAGTAAAATTCTGCTGGTCAAGACCATTGAACAGTAAGGCATTTGCCTGTGTGAAATAATATTGAAGCAGTTCATCGCGCCACTCGTAGGGTAGCGCAGCGCGGGCCTGCCAGAGCATTGCAGATACATCGTATTGAAGAGCGCCCTGCATTCCACCCTGGTAGTCGATAAAATAAACTCTTTCATCTTTTACCATCACATTCCGGCTCTGGCAATCCCTGTGCATAAAATAACTCTGGTCTTCCTGCATCAGGTAACTGCTCAGAAGATCAAAATCATTCAGCAATAAATTTTTATCATAGGGAAGATCAAAAGCCCGCACGAAATAATAGAGAAAATAGAGCAGGTCGGAATAAATGGCCTGCTTATCGAATGATTTAGTGGCTATGCAATTATTATAGTCAAAATTCTTACCGCCTTCAATCTGAAGTCGCGCGAGTTGGGATAATGTTTTTTTGAACAGGTTGAATACACGTTCGCTGAATCCTTCCTGCTGCATAATATTGAAAAGGGAGATATCACCTAAATCTGACTGCAGATACATAGATTCATCCGGGGCCACGTGCAGTATTTCGGGAACAGGCAGTTGCTGACGATTAAAGTGCCTTGAAAATTCGTTAAAGGCATGAATTTCGGGAATATTATTTGGATTGCTGGTAACGATATAAGAGTTGCTGCCATCCTTTAGTCGGAAATAGCGGCGGTTGCTTCCGGCCTGTTTTAATGTGGCAATTTCAGGATGCCCTGATTTTTTCCAGTCCTGGTAAAAATGTTCGATTTCCCGTAAGATATCTGGCATGTAACGGATTTAGGGCGTAAAATTAACTCAATGAAACTTAAGTTTCTAACAAGTTCAGAGTTTCTGTTTTAACAGCGCTGAGCTGAAGTGTTCGCTTTTAAATAGACGGAATGCTGGATTCTGGCCATTGACGGGCTTTAACGGCATTAATAACCCTGATATGCGGGTACATTCCATCCTTATTGTCCTGACGTACAAGGGAGAAACTCCGAAAGTTAAAAATGATGTATGGTTATTGCACCTGAAATTTAAAGATTGTAAATTTATATACTCCGTAAATTC
>JAATGW010000430.1 GCA_015654495.1 Chitinophagales bacterium | reverse complement strand
GCGAAGCGAAGCGCAGGAGGGTGAGCAATGAAAGTCCGGTTGCGGTAGTTTGCCCGCCGGAGCAATCAGGTACACAGTTCTCTCAACGTTTTTCTGGCGAAGGCGGGTTCTTTGATAATTTGCAGGTGGTGCATACAAGGGGGCCTTTGGTGGAAGAGACGCATTATTATCCCTTTGGGATGACGATGGCGGGGATCAACTCTAAGTCTGCAGGTAAGGTTGACAATAAATACGAATACAACGGAAAGGAGAAGCAGGAAAAGGAGTTTAGTGATAATTCAGGTTTGGAGTGGTATGACTATGGGGCAAGGATGTATGATCAGCAGATAGGCAGATGGTATGTTATAGATGCGATGTCCGAAAAATGGAATTCCATATCACCTTACACATATGCTCTAAATAACCCGATCTTATTGATTGATCCGGATGGAAACGATATTTCGATAGGATTTGTAACGGACGGAAGTGGTGAAAAATTGAGAGATTTAAACGATAAAGAACGAACTAAAGTCATTAAGAATTTACAAAAGTTGACCAACGACAAACTTACGTACAATAAGGAAACTGGTCAGATAGAAATACAAAAAAGAGCCAATGTTAAAGATATAAAGTTAAAATCAGGTACAGATCTTATTAGATCGTTGGTAGATCACGAAAAAAATGTGACAATTAATGTAGCAACGGAGAGTTTAATGGGATCTTTTGCAGACTCTAAAAATCATGATGATCCAAACGCCTCAAACGGAAAGGGAACGGATGCGGTGGTGGTTTTTGGCAGTAATAATGGATTTGCACAAACCGGCAGTAATGGGGTGGTTGGACAAACGGAACCTATTCCCGACCAAATTGTGTTAGGTGTAGAACTGTCACATTCTTTGGGGATCATGGATGGAGTGTTATATCCCCTTCGCGACAGAAGCAACAATCTAAAAAAGTATTCGAATACTTATACAGATGCTAGGGGGAATAAAATCGAAGAATGGCAGTCCCTCGAGGAGCTAACAGCTCATGGCATTGGAGCTTATGGCGCAAGATCTAACAACAAGAAAAACTACCCTAATGAAAATACTCTTAGAATAGAACAAGGTTTGAAACCTCGAATTGCATATGAAGTGAAACCAGGGACAAGTCGGAAATAGCACATTTAAAAATAAGTTCATGAATAGAATATCAATCCTATTATTTATTACCCTCTCAATAGCGTGCACGAATAATAGTTCATCAAATGCGGACGCAGAAATAAATAATTTTGAAATGAGAATTTTTTCTCCTGACGGCTGTTACAATGAATTAGAACTAGATACTTTAGGACGCGGATATGTGAAATCGGGCCTTTATATTACTGGGACAGAAACGATTGATACCATAATCAATCAACAACAGGTAGATATAACAAAAAGAAAATCTGATCTCAATAAAATATTGAAATCAATAAAAGAAAGGCCTAATAATTTCCGAAGTATCGGCTTTGATGCATACCGTTTTCAGGTTTCAGTAGATCACATCAAAAAACTTGATTTGCCAGGCAATACTCCAGCAATTGATTCAATTTTAAAAATCTTTATTGAGAAAATGCCCAAAGAGGATAGCACATGCTCATTTCTAATTGATTTTAAGCAGGCAAATTTCTAATATATTCTCAATAATTAAATGCCCAGCCTCATTTTTCGAATTACTAGATCAGGTTTTATTACTCAGGAATGCTGCAGAATATTTACCCGTCAGAAACCTTCGAGAGTACTTACAGTTATGGCACTAATGCTGTTGGTTATGAGAAGAATTTTTATACCATCGATGTATCCAGAGTTGTGGATACAACCGGTACGGGTATTACGGATTACGAAAATAACAATGGTATACCGAGTCCTTATCCAACCGGCAACAGCGGCAATACAAATTACAGCAGCAACAGTCAGAATTTGTACAGACTCCAGGCCACAGCTGCAGCCAGCGGGGGTGTGAATGGATTGGGCATGACATTAAAAGTGATGGCCGGAGATAAGTTCGACGTCATGGGAAAGAGCTATTATTTCCAGGCCAATAGTGGCGGCAACAATTATAATGTTCCGGTAGCTGATATCATTACAGGATTATTAAGTGCCACGGGTGGAACTGCAGCTGCAAAAGGATTAACAGCAACGGACCTGAATGGCCAGAGCATAGTGACAGGTGCTATCGGAAGTTTTCTTGGCGATCCCTCCCGTGGTAATGGTACTGTACCCAGGGCCTATATCAACTGGATTCTGTTGGATGAAAACTTCCGGTATGTGAGTGGTAATTTCAGCCGTGTGGGAACTCAAAATGTTGTTAAATCGCATTATGGTGATGCAAGCATGCAGAACATTGTTGCAAGTAAGAATGGTTATTTGTACGTTTATGTCAGCAATGAAAGTCCTGTTGCAGTGTTCTTTGACAATTTACAGGTGGTGCATACAAGAGGCCCATTACTGGAAGAAACTCACTATTATCCATTTGGACTGACAATGCAGGGGATCAGTTCGAAGGCAGCAGGGAAATTGGAGAATAAATTTGAGTACAACGGAAAAGAAAAACAGGAGAAAGAGTTTGCTGATGGAATGGGGTTGGAATGGTATGACTATGGGGCAAGGATGTATGATCAGCAGATCGGAAGATGGCACGTGGTTGATCCTCTTTCGGATAAGATGAGACGTTGGTCTCCTTATAACTATGCATTTGACAATCCCTTAAGTTTTGTAGATATCGATGGAAGGGAGTCATCAGATTTTCAACCGAGTTTCTCTGGTTCTACAGGAAAAACGAATTATTCATTTAATAGAGAGTTGGATGATAATTCTATTTTTGCTTGTCAACCGAATGGAAATAAACCCAATATAAATTTTTTCTCACCAAAAATTGAAAAACAAATAAAATATGACTATGATAATTTCCCATTATTGCTTCCGATAAGTAAATCGAATGAAAATTATGGATTCACAAAACTTAGGCTTCCCACTTTTGCTCAAATGAATTCTAAATACCCCAAATCTGCAGATGGCAGTGACCTTAATGGACCTGCAGTTTATTCTCTTGTGGGAGGGCACGTAAAGAGACTTTATGATAGTGACCCTGAGAAATATCAAAATGCATGCGCTTTGCGTGTATCAAGAGCATTTAATTATTCTGGAATAAATATTCCAAATATTCTAGGAAGTACGTTCATGGGAGAAGACGGTAAATATTATTTCCTCAGTTCTAGAAAGCTATATGATTGGATGATATTAAGCTTTGACGAACCCGATATTGAACTGAGACAAAGTGCAGCTGGTGAGAGTGGCGAAGGATTCCAGGAAAGATTATCCGGGAACAAGGGCATATTTATTATGCAGGTAAATTATCCGAATAGATTTGGTGCTTTAGGGCATGCAACACTATATAATGGTTCAATTTGTGTAGGTGGCCTAGATCATTGTTATTTTAATGCAACTGGCGGTGTATATAAAATTAGTTTATGGAAATTAGAATAAAAAAAATGTTATCGTGGGCATTCATTATTTTTTTGCCCATTTGTACTCTAGGGCAAAAAATTGGAGCAAGTAATGAACTGACCCTACAAAGGGAGCTACTGATGGATTACGGACTATGTAAATGTCTGAACTTTGGATTTTCAAAAGATAGTTTATTAAAAAAAGATTATAGCACTACTGTGCTCGTAGAGCAACTTAACTATTCTCCAGAAACTCTTACATACTTGGACAGCGTGATCAAAATTTATACAGATTCATTTTTAGAGTCTTCATATCAGGATGTAAGAGGAAAAAAGGGCGTGATGATAAACTGCATCGAATACTATAAAAGCAGAGAGTTTAAACTGTTGGTACAAAGATTTGATAAGCAAATATTGGGAAAGAACTAAAAAAACAAATTTGAACCCTAATTAAAAGAACACCACGGTACCGTCTGCGCTCCTTCTATAATACCCTATCCAGATATCCGATCATAGTTGAAAACAAACGCATAAGTAGAATTGTGATGTATCCCTCCGGCCAACCACATCTTTTTTTCAGGAGTTGATAAGAATATTTTTGCTGATCAACACATCATATGGGTCAGCAGAAAGATTTTACAACAAACAGCAGACGCAGCCAACAAGAGATCCAATCCCTGCTTTCGAAGTTCGGTGAGTCCAGGATGACGATTAAGCATTTACGTTCAGAGCTTTTATAAAACAACAAATGGAGGGAGTAATTACAATATCCCTGTAGCAGATATTATTGCGGGCTTACTCGGAGCTACAAACGGAACTGCTGCATTAAAAGGATTTACAGCAACGGAGCTGAACGGACAAAGTTCTATCACGAGCCCCATAAGCAGTTTTCTAACTGACGCAGGCAGGGGCAGCGGCACTGTACCGAAAGCCTATATCAACTACATACTCTTTGACGATAACTTCAAATATGTAACAGGCAATTTCAGCAGGGTGGGTACGCAAAACGCTGTTAAATCACATTATGGTGATGCAGCAATGCAGAACATCCTTGTAAAT
>JAATGW010000490.1 GCA_015654495.1 Chitinophagales bacterium | reverse complement strand
TTTCTTTTGCCAGCTGGTGAAAAGTTCCGTAATTGATATTACAATTTTTAACTTGTAATTGAAAATCTATAGATGCGGGTATTAAAAACGGGCGAGTTCTTTGGTGAAACAAATGAAACCATTCAGCTGAGTGGTCTGACTATTACAGATACCGAGTACACATTAGACAAGGTTGACTGGCACTATCATGAAAACGCTTATTTTACGTTTATACTTGCAGGCAATGTACAGGAGAAGAGTCGCAAGCATGACCATATATGTTCGCCCGGCAGTCTGCTTTTTCACAACTGGCAGGATACGCATTGTAATATAAAACCTCCTGGTTATACACGTGGTTTTCAGATCGAACTTAGCACGGAATGGTTTAATTCTGTGTTTGCTGATAAAATGGTTTCCTCGGGCAGCATGATTATTCATAATCCACTTATGAAGAAACTCATGTACAATGTTTTCAGAGAATCAAAACTTTCCGGGAAACAAGGTCAGCTTTCGATTGATTCATTGCTCACAGAACTAGTTGCCGGCATTTCAGCCAGTGAAAAATCAAACCCTGAACGAAAGCCTTTATGGGTTAAGAAGTTGAGAGATCTGCTACATAGCAGCACTACTGACCGTACCCTTTCTTCGCTTGCAGCGGAAATAAATCTCCATCCGGTTTATCTTTCGCGGAGCTTTCCGAAATATTTTAAATGTAGTCTTGGCGATTATATCCGTACAATAAAGATCCAGCGCGCATTAAAATTGTTTGCCGAAAAGGAAATGTCCATGACGCAGATTGCTTTCAGCTGTGGTTTTGCAGATCAAAGTCATTTCATACGATCATTCAGGTCCGTACATTCTATTACTCCTCTGCACTATCAGCGGATATTGTTAAAACGCTAAAAGGTTAATTCAATTCTATTTTTTCCATAGCCGGCGGCATAGCTTTGAAAAAATAACTTTTCCATGCGAAAGGCATCTTTGTGGTTTACCGCTTTTTTTCTGGTGACATGCAGATCAGTATCCCAGGAGGATAATATTGTTCAGCCCGACCCTATCAGCACGGATCTCCATAGGGTGGGGATTGGAAAAATTGTCTTTACTTCCAGATCTGTTTCTTCAGGTGAACTGAGAGAAAATGATTTTATGAAATCATATGAGCTTACCAACAAAAGCAATCTTTTTATAACCGTTTTTATGAGAAATTCTCTCACGAATTTTCTTCATAAAATGGAACCTGCGTTAACAGCTGGTTCTCTTGTAAAGGCTGGAGGCTATCAATTCAGTATCTATATCGATGGCGCTCTTATTTATCAAAGCAATATCCAGGGTGCGCCATTGCCGGCCGTAAAAAATAAGGAGACAATTATCAGCAAGCCGCTTATCGACAATCAACATGAAGGTGTTTGGTGGAGCCAGTATTTCTGGAACCGTTTTATATATAATGGGGGCGATAGTGTATTGACTGATGGACCACATCGCCTGAAAATGGAAATCCGCCCATATCTTAAAAAAGAAAAGATTGAAACAGGTACACTGATTGCTGAAGGGGAATTGGCCCTTCAGGTAAACAGGAAACCTGCAATCGACATAACTAAAATTTCTCTGAATGCAATCAGTGCATATCCCGGCATTCCTGTTTCAGACGAAAAATTTGACTATGCACTTATTAAAAAACTTAAAGGGAATATCGGGGAAGCTATATTCAGGAACATAACAAGTATTGTGGTTATTAAAAACGGGCGATTGCTGATCGAGGAATATTTCAATGGCGCCAACAGAAACTCGATGCATGATACACGTTCAGTGGGCAAATCATTTACTTCGACAATCACGGGAATTGCTATCGGTGAAGGCTATCTTAAAAACGAAGATCAGCGGCTGAGCGAATTTTATGATTTTAAGTCTTTTGGTAATTATTCTGAATTAAAGGAAAGACAGACCCTGAAAAATCTGCTTACCATGAGTGCGGTTTTCGATGGTGACGATAATGATGGCGATAGTCCGGGTAATGAAGAGAATATGTATCCAACTGATAACTGGGTAAAGTTTGCACTTGATCTGCCGGTAAATGAAAAGAATATGTCAGGGCAATGGCATTATTTCACTGCCGGAGTTGTGGTGATGGGTGATATACTGAACAAAAAAGTTCCGGGCGGACTTGAATCTTATGCGGATAAAAAACTATTCAAACCATTAGGAATAACGGCATATAAATGGCAGCATACGCCGCAGCATGTGGCGAATACGGCCGGTGGCTTAGAGATGAATTCGCTGGACTTCGCAAAATATGGATTGCTATATAGTAATAAGGGCTTGTGGAACGGGAAACAGCTTATTCCGGGTCAATGGATTGAAAAAACATTTACAAAACATAAAGCGATTCCTGAAAGGCAGGATGAGTTTTATGGATTTCTTTTCTGGAATAAAACTTTTGTGGTTGGCGGAAAAAAATATGAAGCAGATTATTGTACGGGAAATGGTGGTAACAAAATTTATATTTTTAAAGATCAGCCTCTTGTGGTTGTGATCACGGCAACAGCTTATGGAGCGCCATATGCACATCCACAGGTTGATAAAATGATGAATGAATACGTCCTGCCAGCAATTTTTATAAATCAAAAATAATATGCACCAGTAATGGCTGCCGGGGAATTGAAATTGTTGTTTTGTCTAAGGAAGTAAACAGGTAGTTTGCACAGCTTTTTTAAATGGTTCAATTTTGTTTCAATCCGTCCACAATTTCAACTTTTTTGTAGCAGGGATTATTACATAAACCAGGTATGATAAACTATTTTTCAGGACTCACAGACTCATTTTCTTTGTATAACAAATCCAATAATCCTGACCGTTCACCCTGAGATAAGAAGATCTGACTTGTTAAAAACGCCTTTCTTTCTTTTGCCCCTATGAATCCAAAGTCCAATACAATGTCCTGAAAAATCAAGTAAAGACATTGAACAGAGCAATAGCCGAAAGGTTGTTGCTCTGTTTTTTTTATGGACTTTGTATTTTTGATCTACGTAAAACAACGAAGTATAACTACATAAAACACCGGGGCAAAAAAAACATTAAGCGGCTGTAACCCTTTACTGGTGTGGGTTTCAACAGGGATTCTGAAATTCAATAGATGTAGAAACAAAAATCCGTTCTACAAATTCTGTAGTGATTATCGTTACATTATAAGGGCAAATGATACTATTTTTCAGGCCTTCAATAGGTCGTTACTTTGTATCACAAATCCAGAATATCCAAAACCATCCGTGAAAAGTATCCTTTGATTCTATGAATGCCCGGGTTGTAGCCTGAAAATCAGCGTCAGTAAAATGATTCTGATAAACAAAACCAAGCCTGTGAAAAAACCACCTGAAACCAATGTCATTCATCCGCGTAAGACATTGACAAAAGCAATGACCATCATGGTTGTTGCTTTTGTTTTTTTATCTGCATTTAAGAGAAATGCCAGCAGTAAAGTAGTTTGATAATCAGTGTTGTAAAATTGATTATTAATACCGGCGGTTACCCTGCAGGTATTTCATTTCAGATGTAAGACCTTAAAATTAACCTTGAGTTTACCTGCCTGCGTATTTTGAAAAAGATTGAATCAGCGCATTACGGTTACAGTTCCTTTTTTCTGAAATGTAAATCCTGCTCCACATTCCATTTCAGCCTGATATACATATACACCAGTAGGTACGTCAATTCCTTTCGTTTTCCCATCCCAGTTTCCTGAAGGATCACCCGGATAGAAATCTCTTTTCTCGAAAATTAAATGACCCCAGTTATTGAAAATCCTCAGATAACGAATTTTGCTTACACCCCGTGGCGGTATTCTGAAAACATCATTTAATCCGTCTCCATTTGGTGTAAAGGCATTTGGTATATAAACCACTTCATTTGAACACAGGGCGGTAATTTTCAACTGATCTTTTGCTTCACAGTTAAATTTGTTGAATACGGTTAAGGTATATTCCTTCGAAGAGTATGGTTTGGCCAATGGTGAGGCGCAGTTGGTACAGCTGAGATAATCTGCGGGCGACCATTCCCAGCGAACGATATCCGGGCTACCAGTTGTTTGCAAAACAACCTGTTCACCTACTGTCAGCTGCTTATCATCTCCGGCATTAATTATTGGTGGCTGTTGTATGGTTACTGTTATTTCTGCGGTGTCGGTATAACAGTTATACTGATCTGATCCGACAAGTGTGTACACTGTAGTTGCCACAGGGCTGGCCGTTGGGTTGGCGATAGCTGTATTACTTAATCCCGAAATAGTATTAATCCATTTATAGGAATCTGCTCCGGAAGCGCTTAACTGCATCTGTTTGCCTAAACATAGATCATAAGCTGCAGTCGCATTCAATGATACAGGTTGTGCGACTTTAACATCAACTGAAGCGGTTCCTTTACATCCGTTGGCGTCGGTAGCGCTTACCTGATAAACACTATTGACAGCTGGATTGGCAAGGGGATTTGGAATATCGTATTGACTCAGTCCTGAAGTTTGCATCCACTGATATCCCACAGCTCCTGAGGCCTGAAGTTTCACCGGCACCCCTTTACATACGAGGCCGTTTGCAGGTTGAATTGAAATCAACGGATCAGGGTGTACAATTATTTTCCCGTTAAGCTTGAGCGAACTGGCACAACCTAAAACATCACGAATAATCAGAGATGGTGTATAGGAACCCGCCATTCTGTAGATAATTGAAGCAACACTGTCGGAGCCGCTGTGTACACCACCGTCACCAAAATCCCAGGTATAAGTGTAGCCGTTCTTTTTAACAGGTGCATATAGTTTGACTGACTCACCAATACAGGCTGATAAATCCGGCGCTTCAAGCTGGGATGCAGGGGTGCTGACCTGTACAGTTTCTTTGTAAGTTTTCACAAGCGTTGTGCCATCATATATTTTTAAAGTAACGATATAGTTACCGGCAATCAGGTAGGTATGGGAAGCACTGGTCTGGTTTTCGAGTGTGGAGCCGTCACCAAAATCCCAGAAAAGTCTGGTGAAATTGATATTGCTGTTAAACACAAAACTGGCCCTAACCGGCGGGCATTGGCCCTGGTCTCCTATAAATGCCATAGTTGAGTAAAATGCAGCATGTTCCTGAACTTCAGTTACGGTAAGGGATAACTGAAAAGTATCACTGCAGGCTGAACCCTTATCAGTTGCAATCAATTGTACACTGTATGTGCCGGCATTTTCGTAAGTGTGGGCAGGGGACTGTTGTGCAGAAGCGCCGCCATCACCAAAATTCCATTTGTAACTTACAGCCCCTGTAGCATAGCTGGTATTTGAACTATTTGTAAAACGAATCTCGGTCTGTTTTGGAACAGATGTGCCGGTATTGAGATAAAAACCAGCCTTAACTCCGTTGACTCTTACTGCAGAATAGTCAGATGTGCGCGAAGATGCACATCCCTGGTTATCAGTAATGGTCAGCTGAACAACATAATATCCAGGGCTTCTGTAACGATGCATTATGTTTTCTGTCTGAGATGTTGTGTAGGTTTGACCGTCACCAAAATCCCAGACCCGTGAAGCAATGCTGGCGCCGGGAGTAGCAACGGAAGTATCCCTGAATTCAACCGCTTCGTTGAAGCAGTGTTCATTCTTTACAATTTCAAAACCGGTATGTACACCTGTTACGGTTAGTGGAGCAAAACTGGTAGTATCATT
>JAATGW010000304.1 GCA_015654495.1 Chitinophagales bacterium | reverse complement strand
AGCTGCCATGGCGCTCCCGAAAATATCACCAACATATTTTGAATAAGTGGCCCAGTTGGTTCCGAACTCAAACTCCATGATGATCCCTGTTGCAACGCCAATTCCGAAAATCAGGGCGAAAATTTTTATCCAGAAGCGGGTCATATCCTCGTAGATTTTCTTCCCTGTTCTGAGATACATTCCTTCCATAATTACCAGTATCATTCCCAATCCGATACTCATGGGAGGGTAGATATAATGAAAAGCGATAGTGAAAGCAAACTGTATCCTCGATAATATTTCGACGTCCATATCAGAATTTTTAATCGGGAGCCGGAGTGGAGGAAGAATCGCTGACATCTGCAGGCTGATCAGCTGAAATCGTCTGCAAATGGATTCACAAAATTAGTTTAGAATCGCATGGGAAGGCTGTAAAATTTCTCCTTTGTCGTTTATTATTTTCCTGTCCTTCCGGCAAAGGATACCCGAAAAAAAACCGGAGTTTTAGTGCAGGCTGCCCTCCATTTTTATGATGGATTCAAATATTGATAAATTTCAATATAAAATTTCCCGGGACCAGAATACTTTAAAATTAGGGGCTTGAATACGAACAGCAAATGAACTAATACATTTTGCTGACAATCAGCGTTATACGTCAGTATATTTTTCATGTTTATTGATAGTTGTGGTCCTGGGTTTCTGAAAGCGTGAAAAGGAGGGCTGATCCGGGAAAACTTATTCAGAAAAGGTCGTTTCAGGTTTGTTGTACCGGAATTTTGCGCCTATTTTTATAGCTGTCCCAACGGATTCTGATTTTAGCATCAATAAGACCGACTGCTGTATGAAATGGTCACGGTACCGCTTAGACCTCTACCTGCTGATTGCAGTAATTGCGGTCGTCAGTGTTTCGCATTACCGGACCCCGGATGCGCAAAAAACACCGGCGGACTGGTTTCCCTATTTTGATTTTAACGTTGCAGAATTTGCTGATCCTTCACGCAGTTTTGGTCCTTTTACCCGGTGGTGGTTGCCTGGTAATGATATCAGTCCAAAAGAACTTGAAAGGGAAATCTCTCTGTTTGCAGATAATGGATTTGCCGGAGTGGAAGTACAGCCATTTATAACCGGACTGAAGCCAAATACAAATGCCGGACAAACGGCAAGAGTGTATAGCTGGGACAGCCCCGAATATTATAAGAACCTTGCAGACCTTATGCGGTCGGCAAAAAAAGAAGGAATTACAGTTGACCTTACAGCCGGAAGCGGATGGCCCATGGGAGGCCCGTTCATAGGAATTAACGAGGGAATGAAAACATTGGCTATTTCCGATACTGTTTTAAAAGCCGGGGAAAAATTCAATGGGAAAATCCCAGCGCCGCAAAATCATGATGCTTCAGCAAAGGGAATGCTGGCGATATTGTTACCCAAAAAAATAAACAGCACTGAAAATGCAAAACTGATAAATGTTATTGCTGCTAAAATAAAATCTGTTGGTAACGGTCAGGTTCTTATCGACAGGAATTCGCTGATTGATCTTACAGCACAGGTTCAGGTGCATAACCTTGACTGGACGCCTCCAACAAATCAGGATTGGGTGCTTATTGTTTCCTGGTCAGTTCCTACAGGAGAAAAGCCTTCATTGATTGCATCAAAGAATCCCGGTTATGTTACTGATGCGCTCGATCCGGGTACAGTAAATAAATCATATGAACACCTGGTTGGTCAGCGCACCGGCCTTGCAGATTTTTATCAGCAACCACTTCGTGCTGTTTTCAATGACAGTTATGAATTTCATACAGACCGGTTGATTTCATCAGATTTCCTGAACTATTTCAAGGTTAAAAACGGTTATGATATCGGCCCCCTGATCAGTACCGTATTTACAAAGGGGTATAATCATCCGGCATATCTTGCCACCTTATACCCGGATTCCAAACCACATTTTGTTGCCGATGAACACGAAGGCTGGCGAATGATGTATGATTACAATCTCGCGCTGAATGATGTTTTCAGGGATAATTTCATAAAAACCAGTAATAACTGGATGCAGCGCAGGGGAATGCTACACCGTAACCAGGCCTATGGATTTCCATGTGATATTATTGGTTATGCGGGAACGGCAGATATACCCGAAGCTGAACAATTATTTGCCGAAGGTTCAGAAGGATTTTTGAAACTGGTGAGTTCCGGTGCACATCTTTACAATAAGCCCGTCATTACGCAGGAATCCTTTGTTTCAATTTACAGGCCTGAAATGACAACGCCGCAGAAAATAAAGATATGGGCAGATAAATCATATGCATCAGGGATTAATCAGCTTATATACCACGGTACCCCTTACCGTTATAATAATGGTGAGTTTGGAGCCGAAGGCTGGAATCCATTTTCGTCTCCTTACCAGGCTTTCATCAGCTTCTCAACCGGGATGAATGAGTCGGATCCCTTCTGGAAGAATATTTCCCAACTCAACAAATACCTTACCCGGTGCCAGTATGCGCTAAGGTCCGGAAAGCCGAAAGCAGATATACTGATTTATATGCCATTCATTGACTTTACAGAAAATCAGATTGCGTTGAATCCTCAGGAAATTCTTTACAGAGGTTTTTTTGAAGGCGTGGAGCCTGACCTAAAGGGTTCCGGTGTTTTCGATCCGGCAAAAACAGCCATCAACGCATGGTACACAAAACTCTGGGATATTGTCAACGAACTCGAGAAAAAAGGGATTACCTGGGAATTCATCAACGATGAAATGTTGCAAAAAGCAAAATTGTCAAATGGACTTATACGGGTATCTGAAAAAAATTACAAGACATTGATCATCGCAAATCTGCCTTATGTACAGCTCAATACAGCCCGGAAAATAAATGAGCTTGCTAAAGCCGGCATGAGCACCTGGTTTTTTGGTGATCTTCCTGCTAAACAGCCATCATGGTTGAATTATAAAGAAAACGACCGACTTACTGCAGAACTCATGAAAACGGCGTCTGCGATGCAAAACAGCCGCCTGGTGTCAGATCCTGAACTTATGCCTACTGTCAACAGAAAAATCGTTTTCTTAAAAGACGCTTCATTTTCGAGGATGATCTGTCGGGAAATGAGCGACAGTAGTCAGATCAGGTTTATCTGGAATAAATCCGATCAATGGCAAACAATCAGACTTCAGGTGAAAAAATCATTCGCAGGATGTTATTGGCTTAACCCTGAAAACGGGCAGATAAGTGAACAGAAGGGAACAACTATTTCTTATGAACTGCCGCCATATGGATCAGTATTGCTATATGCATCAACAAAAGCAATTCCGGAAAAGATCAGAAGAACAGAACCGCTCACAAATCTTTCTCAAACAACAACCTTGCTGCCGCTGAATAACTGGAATCTGTCAACGGCAGGTATCAAACGGGGAGTCGTGAATACGGGTGACTGGCGTAGCATGGATTCTTTGAAGTATAGTTCCGCACCGGGAGTATATCAAACTTCATTTACTATCGGAAATATCGAAAGTGGCAGGCATTATTTTGCTGACCTGGGCCAGGTATATTTCACCGCGGAGATCAAACTGAACGGACAACCCGTTGCAATAAGATTATTTGCACCTTATGCAGCCGAAATAACAAGTCTCCTGAAAAAAGGGGAGAATGTGCTTGAGGTAACGGTAACGCCTACCCGCCGTAATGGTTTTATAGGTGAATCGATCCGCGGAAATCCTTTTTATACTCAATATAGGGGGAAGGAATCCACACTTTTGCCTGCAGGACTGGTTGGTCCTGCAAGAATTTCAATCAGGTAGAGCTGAGAGAATCAGCGATAGCCACTCATTTTACCGGACATGGGGCATCCGCCCATTTTTTTACTTGCCGTACAGGAAGCGGAAAACATGGCTACTGTAAACATTGCAGTTATAACTGCCAGAAAGAATTTGCGGGATCTGTTCATAGTGATATTTGAATAATTTGCAAAATCCCATTTCAGTCGCTGTGGTTCTGCAAAAGTAGAACGAAAAGAAGCCGGAAATATTTGAAGAAGAAGGTTTTAACAAAGAGATAAGATGCTGAGTCTGGAGTCGGGAGTCTGGAGTCGGGAGTCTGGGCAGGAGGAAGGAGGCCAGTCCGCGAGAAGAAATAACAGTTTAAATTGGGTCTATTGCTGTTAAGCGTTCTTAACTGTTTCTGTTTTCTGTTACTGTTTCTGTTTCAGTCAGGAGGCAGTCTCACTATTAGCGCGACGCCAATGTTTAGTGAAAAATAACTTGAAAAGTTAAATAAGTTATTAAGGAGAAGCAGGGTATAAAAATCTTTCATGATTGATTTTAGTATATAGTTTTTTCTGCCGGGAAGCCGGGATGACGAAGAAATGCATGATGTTTTTCTATCCCGCCTGCTTTCCGGCTCCCCGTCTTACCGGCAAAAGAAGGAAGTTATTTAGTAGGAGAAAACAACCGGCGTTTGGAAATCAATCTTCCTCTTCCTCTTTCTCTTGCTCTTTCTCTTGCTCTTTCTCTGTTTTCTGTTACTGTTTCTGTTTCTTGCAAAAGGAACAGCCAGTGTACAAGAATTAGTGTTGATCACAATACCGCTTTATTTTCCGGCAGCAGCCCCAACCTATAACTTCAACCTTAAAACCTACAACTTAATAACCTGAGTACCTGACAACCCGATAATCCTTTCCGGCTATTGACTCCCGACCCCAGACTCCCGACTCTACTCTACTGCCTCAGGTACGCTACATTAAAATTCCCCTTTTTCAATTGCCTTATCCGGCGGCCTACTCTTTTTCTGTTGTCAGAAAAATCGAGATAGCTCTTATCAATTACCGAAATTTCACCTGTGCCGGTAAGGTAAACGCCCTGTACACTGCTGAATTCGCCGCTTTCTCCGCGGTATACATTCCACAAGCCGACTCTTTCCCAGACAGGCCGCAGAAATACATCCAGGAATCTCTTTTGCGTAGGGTATCCGCTGAGCCCGTATTTACGATCAAATAATCCGGGTTTGGTCATTACCCAGCTTTCGCTTCCATATACCTCTGCATTATTCAGCAGGCGACTTAAACGAACCATCAGGGAATCGCCGCCCATCGGGCATGGCGGGAATTCAGCAATCGCAGGTACATTAAATGTAGCGCCACTATAACATGCACCTATACCTGCTTTTGTTTTGCTGTCGCAAAATTCTGCAAGCTTTTTCAGCCAGAATACTTTTTTTTCATCGGACAGATTCATCCAGTTGAATTCTTCATTTCCGATTTCAAAAAGCGAGTATCGCTTGCCGTAATGTCCATGACTGTCAAACCAGATATTCCCGATTCTTGCATGTTCTCTTTCCAGAATCTTTTTTGTTTTCCTGTACATCTCCTCACTCGAACCTGCAATCACCAGGTGAAGTTTTTTTCTACGGATTGTGCGTTGT